>JANOGH010000458.1:0-2552 GCA_031414075.1 Betaproteobacteria bacterium
CCGTCGATGACGAGAACGTCCCAGTCGCCTGGCTGGCTTTGCTCCAGGATCGACAGCGCCGCGCCGGTGCCTTCATATTCCTTGAGGAACACGCCGCATGATCTTGAGGTTGCGTGTCTTCGGCAGGCTGGAAACAATCAGCACCGCCTTCGGCTTGAACGGCGTACCCAGGCCGCGCGTGATGACTTGCGTGACCTCGGCCTCGAGCTCCGGCACTGGTACGTCGCCCGGCTTGGGGGTGCAGACAATCACCAACGCAGAACCCTTCACCGGATCCGGAATGCCGATCGCGGCGGCCTCACTGAATTTGCCGATGGACATGACCAGTGCCTCGATTTCGGCCGGACCGGTGCGCTTGCCGGCAATCTTGAGCGTGTCGTCGGAACGACCGTGGATGGTCCAATGGCCGTCGGGGTCGCGGCTGGCGAAATCACCGTGATGCCAGACGTCCTTCCAGGTGCTCCAGTAGTTCTCGATGTAACGCGTGTCGTCCTGCCAAAGGCTGCGGGTAAGTCCAATGACAGGCCGGCGCATCACCAGCTCGCCGACCTCTCCGGGCGCCGTCGTTCGGCCCTCGCCATCAGCCACGTCAGCGCCTGTGCCAGGTACAGGCGTGTTGAAGGCACTGGGTTTGATCGGCCGGAGCACGCAGCAGGCGAGAATAGCCAACATCTCCGTACCCCCGGAAAAATTGAGCAGTGGCACACGACACTTGCCGACGCGCTCGTAGAGCCAACGCCACGCGTCCGCGGTAAAAGGCTCGCCACTCGCGACCATGATCCGTAAGCCCGAGAAATCGAACGCTCGCCACGGCTCGCTGCCTTGCGCCATGAAGGTTCGCACCGTAGTCGGCGCAACACCGAGGTAAGTGATCTTGTGCTCGGCGATTATGCGCCACATGCGGTCCGGATCCGGGAAATTTGGCGCGCCTTCGACGAGCACCAGGGTCCCGCCCATGATCGGTGTTGCGAACACGATCACCGGACCGATGACCCACCCCATGTCCGACATCCAGAGCAGCCGATCCTCCGCTTTGAAGTCCATGCACAGCGCCAGGTCCATCACGATCTTCACGGGAAATCCGGTATGGCCGTGCACCACGCCTTTGGGCTTTCCCGTCGTACCGGAAGTGAAGACAAGGAGGTAGGGAGCGTCCGCATCCATCTCCTCGGTCGGCGCCTGCTCGGGCTGCGAGGCACAAAGCTCGTGCCACCAGTGGTCACGCCCGTTGGTCCATCCGATGGGGTTGCCCATCTGCCGCGAAACGATCACGCATTCGAGCCAGGGCGCTTGCCTGACTGCTTCGTCGACGATCGCTTTCGCATCGACGAGTTTGCCGCGGCGCGAGCTGCCGTCCACCGTGACCAGGGCCTTCGCACGGCCGAGCTCGAGCCGGGCGAGCATCGCGTCCGCGCCAAAGCCGGAGAAAAGCGGCATGACAATCGCGCCGATCTTGGCGCCGGCGAGCATTGCGATCGCTGCCTCGGGGACGTTGGGCATGTAGATCGCGATCACGTCCCCTCGCCCGAGGCCGAGGGAACGCAACGCGCCGGCGAAGCGGCAAACTTCGCGATCCAGGTCGCGATAGCTGTAGTTGCGACGCGCGCCGTCCTCGCCCTCCCAGACGAGCGCGGGTTTCTCGTAGGTAGGCGTATCCCGCCAGCGGTCGAGCGCGTTGAGCACCACATTAGTGGTTCCGCCGACGCACCAGCGCACCCAGGGCGCGCCGCTTGAATCGTCCAGCACACGCTCGTAGGGACGGTAGAAGCGATAGTCGAGATACCGCAGCAGCCCTTCGTAGAACCACGCCGGCTCCTCGTCGGCGCGACGCAGCAACGCCTCGTAGCTGTCGACGCCGAGCGCACGCATGAACCCTGTCAGGTTCGCTCGCGCGACCGTGGCCGGATCAGGCATCCAGGCGATGGCTCTCTCGCTCATGTCTCGGGAAGACATGGTTGTTCCTAACCCTTTGTGGGAGAGCCCGGCTTGGCGTTTAGTTTTGCGAAAACCGCCGCTTCGGTGCGCGCCATCGTCATCCGATCCGGACTAACGCCCCGCCATCGACCGGCAAGGCGACACCGGTGATGAAATCGGCCTCGTCGGAGGCGAGAAACAGCGCGGCATTGGCCACATCCCATGCCGTCCCCATTTTTCCACGCAGCGGAACCTTCTTGTCGCGTTCCGCGGCGATCGTCTCGCGACTCTTGCCGGTGGCATGGGCGCGCGTATCGACCCCCATGGGTGTATTCATCAGTCCCGGCAGGATCACGTTGGCGCGAATGCCGTAAGCGGCGATTTGTAACGCAAGCTGCTGGGTAAAGGCAATCATGGCCGCCTTGGTGGCTTTGTAGACAACGAGAGGATAGTCGACCCACGCCGCGATGGAGGAGATGTTGATGATGACCCCGCTTCGCTGCCCACGCATGATCGGAATGACGTGCTTGCAGGCCATCATCGTTCCACGAAGGTTGATGGCATTGACCCGATCGAAGATTTCCTCGGTGAGATCCAGCAGCGACGCGTCTCCTCCCGAAATGCTCACCCCGACATTG
>JANOGH010000459.1:0-6336 GCA_031414075.1 Betaproteobacteria bacterium
CATTGGAGCGATACACCGCAAGCCTCACCGCCTTCAATTCCGTGATTTTGGCGCGGGTCTGGCGGGCACGGCGCATGCGCGATTGTTTCTTGTCAATCATGGTCGTCGGCTCCGTTACTTCTTCTTGGTTTCCTTCAGCACTACCCGCTCGTCGGAATAGCGCACGCCTTTGCCTTTGTAGGGCTCCGGCGGGCGATAGCCGCGCACTTCCGCTGCGACCTGGCCAACGACCTGCTTGTCGATGCCCCTGATCAGAATTTCGGTCTGTACCGGCGTCTCCACCTTGATACCCTTGGGCATCTGATGCATCACCGGATGCGAGAAGCCCAGCGTCAGGTTGAGCTTGTCGCCCTGCGCTTGAGCGCGATAGCCAACACCTACCAGTTGCAATTTTCTCTCGAATCCTTTTGTCACACCTTCCACCATGTTCGCGACCAATGATCGCAGCGTGCCGGACATGGCGTTGGTCTGGATCGACTCGTCCAGCGCCTTGAAGACGATATGGTCTCCATCGCGCGTAACTTCCACGGTCGCGGACAGGCGTTGCGACAGCGTGCCGAGCGGCCCCTTGATCGAGATCTGACCCGACGCTACGGTCACGTCCACCCCCTTCGGAACGGTGATCGGGAGATTGCCAATGCGAGACATCTTGTTTTGCTCCTAAGGCACGCTACGCAACGATACACAATACTTCGCCGCCGACGCCGGTCTGGCGCGCCTTGCGGTCGGTCATGACTCCCCTGGAGGTAGACACGATCGCCACGCCGAGGCCGTTCATCACTTCCGGGATATCGCTTGCCGGTTTGTAGATACGCAGGCCCGGGCGGCTCACCCGCTCGATGCGCTCGATCACCGGGCGACCGGCGTAGTACTTCAATCCGATCTCGAGAAATTGCTTGCCGCTGTCGTCGCGAACCGCAAAGTCCTCGATGTAGCCCTCGTCCTTGAGGACCTTGGCAATCGACACCTTGAGTTTGCTCGTGGGCACGACAACCGACGTCTTCTCCGCAGTTTGTGCGTTGCGGATGCGCGTCAGCATATCGGCGATGGGGTCACTCATGCTCATCCAGGGTCTCCTGCTACCAGCTTGCTTTGGTCACGCCGGGAATCTCGCCACGCATGGCGATTTCGCGCAGCTTGTTGCGCCCGAGGCCGAACTTGCGGTAAACCCCGCGCGGACGACCGGTCAGCGCGCAGCGATTGCGCAACCGGACCGGGCTGGAATTGCGCGGCAGCCTGCCCAGCTTGTCGCGCGCTTGCGTGCGCTCCTCGTCGGATGCCTTGCTGTTATTGATGATGGAGAACAGCCCGGCACGCCTGGCCGCGAACTTCTTCACGGTAGCCCGGCGCTTATGGTCTCGATTGATCAGAGCGATCTTTGCCATGACGACCTCACTTCTTGAAAGGGAACTTGAAGGCGGCGAGAAGCGCACGCGCCTCTTCGTCGGTCTTCGCTGTCGTGGTAATCGTAATGTTCAAACCCCGCAGCACGTCGATCTTGTCGTACTCGATCTCCGGAAAAATGATCTGTTCCTTCACACCCAGGTTGAAATTCCCGCGGCCATCGAAGGATCGCGCCGAAATACCGCGGAAATCGCGGATGCGGGGAATCGCAATGGAAACCAGACGGTCCAGGAATTCATACATGCGCCCACGGCGCAGAGTCACCATGCAGCCGATCGGGTAGTCCTTGCGGATCTTGAAACCGGCGATCGACTTCTTCGCCTTGGTGACCACCGGCTTCTGGCCGGCAATCTTGATCATGTCGCCAACGGCATTCTCAAGAATCTTCTTGTCATTGACGGCTTCGCCCACGCCCATGTTCAGGACAATCTTGTCGATGCGGGGAACCTGCATGGAAGTTTTGTAACCAAACTGGCCCATCAAAGCCGGCACGACCGCATCCCGGTAGTGCGTCTGCAGCCGCGCCGCCGGTGCGGGTGCGGTTTTCTCGGTAGCTGCTGCCTTCGCCTTCGCCTTCGCCATATCTTCCTCTTACGCGTCCAGCATCTCGCCGTTCGACTTGTAGATCCGCACGTGGCGGCCGTCGTCCATGCGCTTTACCCCGACCCGGTCCGCCTTCTGGGTGGTCGGGTTGAACAACGCCACGTTGGAGACGTGAATCGGCATCTCTTTCGCGACAATGCCCCCAGTGGTGCCCTTCGCCGGATTGGGCTTCTGATGCTTTTTGACACTATTGGCGCCTTCCACCAGCAGGTGGCTTTCACTCAGTACCCGCAGCACCACGCCGCGTTTGCCCTTGTCTTTGCCGGTGGTGACGACGACGTTGTCGCCTTTGCGAATCTTGCGCATGATCTTTCCTTACAACACTTCGGGAGCAAGCGACACGATTTTCATGAAGCGCTCGGTACGCAGCTCGCGGGTAACCGGGCCGAAAATGCGCGTGCCAATCGGCTCGAGCTTGGCATTGAGCAGAACAGCCGCATTGGAATCGAATTTTACCAGCGAGCCATCCTGACGACGCACACCGCTGGCCGTGCGCACAACGACAGCGTTATAGATCTCGCCCTTCTTGACGCGCCCGCGCGGCGCGCAATCCTTGATGCTGACCTTGATAATGTCGCCAATGCCGGCATAGCGGCGCTTGGAGCCGCCGCGCACCTTGATGCACATGACCGTGCGTGCGCCGGTGTTGTCGGCTACATCGAGCCTGCTTTGCATTTGAATCATCTGCTTTCTCTCTCCAACTTCGTCCGCCTCATACTGCGGGTCGGCAGACCAGTTTTGGAACCCGTCCGGGTCAGAAGCCGGACCGCCACGCGGCGTTCCGGGAAAAAGGCGGCATTCTATGGAAAAAACGCCGCCCAGGCAAGGGGCCTAAATCTCCTCTTTGGCCTTTTCCACCAGTTTCACCACTTTCCACGCCTTGGTCTTCGACAGGGGCCGGGTCTCCTCGATCAGAACCAGGTCTCCGGGACGGAATTCGTTCTTCTCGTCGTGCGCGTGATATTTCTTGGATCGGCTCACGAACTTGCCGTAGAGCGGATGCTTGACCTTGCGTTCGACCAGAACCGTCACGGTCTTGTTCATCTTGTCGCTGGTGACCCGGCCGGTCAGCTTGCGAGGATTGGACGTGGCTGTCTGCTCGTTCATGCTTTTTTCGCCTTTTCACCGATCAGCGTGCGCACGCGCGCGATGTCGCGGCGCACCTTCTTGATTTCGCTGGTGTTGGTCAACTGCTGGGTGGCCAGTTGCATGCGCATGGAAAACTGCGCTTTCAGGAGCTCATTGAGTTCCTTGCCCAGATCGGCCTCGGACTTGGACCGCAGTTCAGTTGCCTTCATCGCTTATCCCACCTGTCGGATTACGAACGTGGTCTGGATCGGCAGCTTGGCTGCCGCCAGCCGGAATGCCTCGCGCGCCAGCGTTTCATCGACGCCGTCCATCTCGTAGAGCACCTTGCCGGGCTGGATTTCCGCTACGTAGTACTCCGGGTTGCCCTTGCCGTTGCCCATGCGCACTTCCGCGGGTTTCTGTGAAATCGGCTTGTCCGGGAAAATCCGGATCCAGATCCGTCCACCGCGCTTGATATGGCGCGTCATCGCGCGACGCGCGGCTTCGATCTGGCGCGCGGTCAAGCGGCCGCGGCCGACCGCCTTCAGGCCGAACTCGCCGAAGCTGACCTTGGCACCACGGGTTGCCACACCGGTGTTGCGGCCTTTCTGTTCCTTGCGATACTTCCTTCTAGCTGGTTGCAGCATTCTTCGCTCCTCGTCTTGCCTTTCTCTCGGGTTCGGGAGCGGGCGCGGCCACCGGCTGCTCGCCGCGACCCAGCAGTTCGCCCTTGAACACCCATACTTTGATGCCAATCACGCCGTAGGTCGTTTTCGCTTCGGAAAATCCGTAGTCGATATCGGCACGCAGGGTATGCAGCGGTACACGGCCTTCGCGGTACCACTCCGTGCGGGCAATTTCTATCCCGTTCAGGCGTCCGGCACTCATGATCTTGATGCCTTGCGCGCCCAGGCGCATGGCGTTCTGGATCGCCCGCTTCATCGCGCGACGGAACATGATCCGCTTTTCCAGCTGCTGCGCGATCGAATCGGAAATCAACTGGGCATCCACCTCGGGCTTGCGCACTTCTTCGATGTTGACATGGACGGGTACGCCCATCAGTTTCTGCAGTTGTCCGCGCAGATTTTCGATGTCTTCGCCCTTCTTGCCGATGACCACGCCGGGCCGCGCGCTGTACACGGTGATCTTGGCGTTCTTGGCCGGACGCTCGATGACAACCTTGCTGACCGAGGCGTGCGCCAGCTTCTTCTTCAGGAAGTCACGGACCTTGATGTCCTCCTGCAGCATGGCCGGAAAATTCTTGCTGTTCGAGTACCACCGGGAGGTCCAGTTGCGCTGAACCGAAAGCCGGAAACCAATCGGGTGAATTTTCTGTCCCATGCTTACTCCTTGTCCCCGACGGTGAGATAGATATGGCAGGTGGGCTTGGTGATTTTGAAACCGCGACCCTTGGCGCGCGGCATAAAGCGCTTGAGGCTCGCCCCCTGCTCCACGTGAATGACCCTCACCTGCAATTCGTCGATGTCCGCGCCATCGTTATGTTCGGCATTGGCAATGGCCGATTCCAGCACCTTGCGAATGATCCTGGCGCCCTTCTTGGGACTGAAGGCCAGCAGATTGAGGGCTTTGTCCACCGGCAATCCGCGAATCTGGTCTGCGACCAGCCGGCCCTTCTGGGCCGACAACCGAACACCGCGCAGTACAGCAGAAGTTCTCATCGTCATGTCTCCTCGTCCCCCTTACTTCTTCGGACCCGACTTCGGGGCGACAACGGCCTTCTTGTCCCCGGTATGGCCTTTGAAAGTGCGCGTCAACGCAAATTCTCCGAGCTTGTGTCCGACCATGTTTTCGCTGACATAGATCGGCACATGCTGCCGGCCATTGTGGATGGCGATGGTCAGCCCGACGAAATCGGGAAGGATGGTGGAACGGCGCGACCAAGTCTTGATCGGACGCTTGTCTTTGGACGCGCGCGCCGTCTCCACTTTCTGCACCAGATGGTGATCGACGAACGGGCCCTTCTTGATCGAACGTGCCATATGTCCTTACCCTATATATTATTTGCCGTGGCGATCGCGCACTATCATGCTGCGCGTGCGCTTGTTGCGGCGGGTCTTGTAACCCTTCGTTGGCGTGCCCCAGGGACTCACTGGATTGCGTCCGGCTGCGGTCTTGCCTTCGCCGCCGCCGTGCGGGTGATCGATCGGGTTCATGGCAACGCCGCGCACTGTCGGGCGCACGCCGCGCCAGCGTACGCGGCCAGCCTTGCCGATCGATTCCAGGTTGTGTTCCTCGTTTCCGACTTCACCGATAGTCGCGCGGCAATCGACGTGCACCTTGCGGATCTCGCCGGAGCGAAGGCGTAGCTGGGCGTAGACGCCTTCACGCGCCAGCAATTGCACAGACGTGCCGGCTGCGCGGGCGAGTTGCGCCCCCTTGCCTGGCTGCATTTCGATGCAGTGGATCGTGCTGCCGACCGGGATGTTGCGCAACGGCAGCGTGTTCCCCGGTTTGATCGGCGCTTCCGAGCCATTGATGACTTCCTGGCCCACCGTAGCACCCTTGGGCGCAATCACGTAACGGCGCTCGCCGTCGGCATAACACAGCAATGCGAGGTTGGCGCTGCGGTTAGGGTCGTACTCGAGGCGCTCGACCTTGGCCACAATGCCGTCCTTGTCGCGGACGAAGTCGACGAGTCGATAGTGCTGCTTGTGCCCGCCGCCCTGATGGCGCGTGGTGATATGGCCGCTGTTGTTACGCCCGGCACGCTTGCTTTGCTTTTCGATCAGCGCGGCAACCGGCTTGCCCTTGTGCAGGTTCGGATTCACGACCTTGACGAGCGCACGGCGGCCCGGCGATGTCGGCTTGACTTTGACCAGTGCCATTTACTTGGCCCCCCCGGCTGCGAAATTGATCTCCTGGCCCGGCTTCAGACAAACGTAAGCCTTCTTCCAGTGGCGGCGGCGCCCTATAAATCGGCCGAAACGCTTTTCCTTGCCCTTGACGTTGGCCACCTGGACGCTGTCGACCTGCACCTTGAACAGCAATTCCACCGCGGCCTTGATCTCGGGCTTGGTCGCATCCGCGACGACGCGGAAAATCACCTGTTCGTTCTTGTCGGCGACGTAGGTACTCTTTTCAGAAACCACCGGGGCGAGCAGAACCTGCATCAGGCGCTCCGGTGTGAAACCGGGTTTCTTGATCCCGTCCTGTTTGACCCCGTTCTGTTTGGTAGCGGCTGCGCTCATGCCAGCATCTCCTCGATTTTGGCAACCGCGCCTTTGGTGATCAGCGTGTTGT
>JANOGH010000460.1:0-13056 GCA_031414075.1 Betaproteobacteria bacterium
TGGATTTCGCGGCTCAACTGCGGCGTGCCGATCTATGCGCTGACGCCGGAAATCTCGACCCGCTATCGCCTGAGCCTGTTCCGCGACGTCTATCCGCTGATGATCAAGTATATCGGCCACGATCGCGACCAACTGCTGCAGGAGGCGGAAGAGCAACTGGTTGGCGCCGGTCTGGTGCAGAAAGGCGATCTGATCGTCATTGCGTTCGGCGAACCGATCGGATCTCCGGGCGGCACCAACACCATGAAGATCGTCAAGGTCGGCGAAAGCCGCAAGTCTTAGCGGGCGTCAGGTACGCAGGTGAAAAAGCTTCTTCGACCAAAGCTGAAAAAGAATTGCAGAACGATTCGACACCGGGCACCTTCCCTATGGTACTTATCGCAATATGCCGAGGACGAGGACGAGATCGGGGCTATCGTCGACGGACGCGTATAGCGCCCCACCTGAGCCGAAGCGCATGCCGACCAAAACCAGAAGCGCTCGCGAAGTGCGCTACCGCCTCAAGATCGTCGAGGATGCGGGACGCATGAGCGGCGGCAATCAGCCCCAAAACGGCAAGGATCGAGGACGACGAGTTTGAGCATGCGCTCCGCATTGAAACGCAGCAAGAAATCCTCGCCAGTGATCGGCATCGTCATGGGCAGCCACAGCGACTGGACGGTCATGCAGCATGCCGCGCACATGCTGGAAGCCTTTGCCGTTCCCTATGAAGCGCGGGTGGTATCCGCGCATCGCACACCGGACCCGATGTTCGATTACGCCGAACAAGCCGCCGCGCGCGGACTTCGCTGCATCATCGCCGGCGCCGGCGGTTCCGCGCATCTGCCCGGCATGATCGCCTCAAAGACCCTGCTTCCGGTACTCGGCGTGCCGGTCACTTCGCGCGCCTTGCAGGGCCTCGACTCGCTGCTGTCCATCGTGCAGATGCCGCGCGGCATCCCGGTCGCCACCTTCGCGATCGGCGAAGCCGGTGCGGCGAATGCCGGTTTGTTCGCGGTCGCCATGCTCTCACATGGAGACTCCGGCCTCGCCGCCAGGCTGGCGGCGTTTCGCCGTCGGCAGACGGCAAAGGTTAAGGCGATGAAACTGCCACCGGCGCTGCCGGCGCGCAAAACGCCAGAACGGAAGAAATGATCGCGCCCGGCGCCTGGCTAGGTCTGCTTGGTGGCGGTCAACTAGGCCGCATGTTCACCATGGCGGCGCAAAGCATGGGCTACAAAGTCATGGTGCTGGACCCGAGCGACCACAGCCCGGCTGGCAGCGTGGCCGACGAGCACCTGCGCGCCGACTATCTCGATCACGAGGCGCTGCGGAAAATGACGTCGCGGTGCGCGGCCGCGACCACCGAGTTCGAGAACGTGCCGGCGGAAAGTCTGGCCTTCCTGGCTCAGCACGGCATCGTCAGTCCGGCGGCGGACGCGGTGGCGATTGCCCAGGACCGCATCCGCGAGAAGACTTTCCTTGCCGACAACGGCCTCGACGTCGCTCCCTTCGCGGTCATCGCCGACCAAGCCGGCCTGCAGGAGGTGCGCCTGGAGCCTCTGCTTCCCGGCATCCTCAAGATCGCGCGGCTTGGCTATGACGGCAAGGGCCAGGTCCGGGTGAACACCCCGCAGGAGGTGCACACCGCATTCGCGGGGCTCTGCGAAAAGCCTTGCGTACTTGAAAAATTCCTTGCCCTTGAGCGTGAAGTCTCGGTGGTGGTGGCGCGCGCCTTCGACGACAGCGTGGTCACCTATCCGGTTTCGGAGAACCGCCACGCCGACGGCATTCTCGACATCAGCATCGCCCCGGCCCGGGTATCCCCGCAACTGGCGGAAGCCGCCCGCGCCGCAGCGATTAAAGTTGCGCAACGTCTCCACTACCAGGGCGTGGTCTGCGTCGAGTTCTTTGTGCTGCGCGACGGCCGGCTGGTGGTGAACGAGATCGCGCCCCGCCCGCACAACAGCGGACACTACACCATCGATGCCTGCGTAACCTCCCAGTTCGAACAGCAGGCGCGGGTGCTCTCCAGCCTGCCGCTTGGCGATACGGCGATGCACTGCCCGGCGGTCATGGTTAACCTGCTCGGCGACCTCTGGGCCGCCGGCGCGCCGCGCTGGATACACGTGTTACGCCATCCTCGCGCCAAACTGCACCTTTACGGCAAGCCCGAAGCGCGACCGGGCCGAAAGATGGGGCACTTCACCGTGCTTGCGGACGACGTCGACCAAGCGTTGGCAACGGCATCCGAAATCAAAGCAATGCTACTGGCGGATGTGCAGTCGCTGCGCGCCGCAGGCACGGCGTAACGCTGGAAATGCATACCTTGGACCAACAGACATCCGTGCTCGAAACCCATCTCGAGTCGCTGCACTTGCTTCACCGCGGCAAGGTGCGCGACATCTACGCCGTGGACGCCGAGCGTCTGCTGATCGTGCAGACCGACCGCTTGTCGGCTTTCGACGTGATTCTGCCAACACCGGTGCCGGGCAAGGGCCGGGTGCTCACCGAGATGTCGAACTTCTGGTTCAGAAAGCTTCGCCACGTGATGCCGAATCACTTACTCGACGTGGCACCGGAGACGCTGGTCGCGGCGGCGGAACGCGGCCAGGTTCAGGGGCGCGCCTTCGTCGTGCGGCGCTTGCAGCCGCTGCCCATCGAGGCGATCGTGCGCGGTTACATCGCGGGTTCGGGCTGGAAGGACTATCAGAAAACGCAGATGATTTGCGGCATCCCGTTGCCGGCAGGCCTGAAGCAGGCGCAGCAACTGCCGCAGCCCCTGTTCACGCCGTCGACAAAAGCGGCGATAGGCTCGCACGATGAGAACATTTCTTTCGCTGAAATGGAAAAAATCATCGATCCCAAACTGGCGGCGCGAGTGCGCGACAAGACGATCCAGCTGTATTCCGAGGCCGCAGCGTATGCCGCGACGCGGGGCATCCTCATCGCGGATACCAAGTTCGAGTTCGGTCTGGACAACGCCGGCAAGCTGTATCTGATCGACGAAGCCCTGACCCCCGACTCTTCGCGTTTCTGGCCGGCAGACCAGTACCGCATCGGCACCAGCCCGCCTTCGTTCGACAAGCAATTCGTGCGCGACTGGCTGGAGGCGCAGAAATGGAACAAGCAGCCGCCAGCCCCGGCATTGCCAGCCGACGTGCTGAGGAAGACCGCTGAAAAATACGAAGAAGCGCTCAAACTCCTTACCGAATAAGGCAACGCTAACCGCGGTGAAAGGTGTTTGTGGCCTCTGAACAGGAAATCGAGAAAGCCGCAGAGATCCTTCGCAGGGGCGGGTTGGTGGCGTTTCCGACCGAGACGGTATACGGACTCGGTGCCGACGCTTCGAATCCGGCGGCGGTGAGGAAGATTTTTGCGGCAAAGGGGCGTCCGCCCGATCATCCGGTGATCGTGCATCTCGCCGGCACCAGCGATCTGAAGCACTGGGCGGCTGAGGTTCCGCGCGCCGCATGGCTGCTTGCGGAGAAATTCTGGCCGGGGCCGCTCACCATGTTGCTGAAGCGGGCGGTCCGGGTCAGCGATCTCATCACCGGGGGGCAGGATAGCGTCGCCCTGCGGGCTCCTTCCCATCCGGTTGCGCAGCAACTGCTGAGAACTTTCGGCGGCGGGATCGCCGCGCCATCGGCCAACCGGTTCGGGCGACTTTCGCCGACCACGGCGCAGCACGTGCGTGAAGAACTCGGCGATGCGGTCGACGTCGTGCTGGACGGCGGTCCGTGCGATATCGGCATCGAGTCGACTATCGTCGATCTCACGCGTGCGACGCCGGCTGTACTGCGCCCGGGCCGTATCAGCGCGCAGCAGATCGCCGATGTATTGCTTATCCGGTTGGGTGAGTCTGCGGTCGACCGTCCGCGCGTGTCGGGATCGCTGGCGTCCCACTATGCGCCAGCCCTGCCGCTCAGGATCGTGCATCCCGACGAGATCGAACCCTATGTGCGCGCCCGCATGGCCGCACCGGTGGCGGTGCTATCGCGCCGCAGTCGGCCGCACGATTCGAAAGCCACGTTGTGGCATGTCGCGCCGGAACTGCCGGATGACTATGCGCGCCTGCTTTACGCTACCTTGCGGCGGCTCGACGCGTCCGGTTGCCGGCTGATCGTTGTCGAAGCGTTACCTGCGCTGCCGGAATGGACTGCGATTCAGGATCGACTGGACCGCGCCGCCACGCCCGATCCTGTTGCGCAGCCGGTCACCGAGCGGCGCTGACCCGCGCGCGTGCCTCGTTGCCAGCGGCCTGTTCGCTCTGATGGGATAAATAATCCAACGCCGCGGCTACGCCCTCTTTCCTGATCGGCACAGCCGCGATCTGCAGCCCCATTTCCACCCCGCACAACGTGCCGGCCAGGGAGAGATCGTTGAAATCGCCCAGGTGTCCGATGCGGAATACCTTGCCCTGCAGTTTGCCGAGCCCGGCACCGAGCGACATGTCGAAACGCTCGAGGACGATCTGTCTGACCTTGTCCGCGTCCTGGCCGTCGGGGAGCAGCACCGCGGTCAATGTATTGCTGTATGCCGAGGGATCGGAACACAGAATCTCGAGCCCCCAGGCGCGCACCGCGCGACGCGTGGCTTCACCGTAACGGGCGTGGCGGGCGAATACATTGTCCAGTCCTTCTTCCCGCAGCATCTGCAGCGCTTCACGCAATCCATACAGCAGGTTCGTCGCGGGAGTGTACGGAAAGAAGCCCGACTTGTTGGGGCCGAGCATTTCATCCCAGCTGAAATAGCTGCGCGGCAGCCCGGCGCTCTTCGATGCGGCGAGCGCCTTCGCGCTGATGGCGTTGAAGCTCAGTCCGGGCGGCAGCATCAATCCCTTCTGCGATCCCGCCACGGTGACGTCGACACCCCATTCGTCGTGTCGGTAATCGATCGATCCCAGCGACGAGATGGTATCGACCAGCAGCAGCGCCGGATGCCCGGTGCGGTCGAGCGCCTTGCGCACCGGCGCAATGCGGCTGACGACGCCGGTAGAGGTTTCGTTGTGTACCACGCAGACCGCTTTGATTGTGTGACCGCGGTCCTCCGCGAGTTTGCGCTCGATCGCCTCCGCATCGGCGCCATGGCGCCAGTCGCCCGGGATGAAATCGATGGTGAGCCCGAGACGGGTCGCCAGTTTCTGCCACAGCGTTGCGAACTGTCCGGTCTCCGACATCAGAACGCGGTCGCCGGCGGAAAGCGTGTTGACCAGTGCCGCTTCCCAGGCACCAGTGCCGGAAGCCGGATAGATGATGACTGGGCTGCTGGTGCGGAAAACCAGCTTGATACCTTCAAGCACTTCGCGCCCGAGCTGCGCAAACTCCGGACCGCGGTGGTCGATCGTGGGCCGGTCCATGGCGCGCAGCACACGGTCGGGTACGTTGGTCGGGCCGGGAATCTGCAGGAAATGGCGGCCGCTGCGGAAAGTCATAGGGGTGTGCCGGGCAAAGAAGTTGAGCCTACTGAAAATCCTGCGACGTAACAAGCGCGCCCGGGAGGGCCTCGGGTATCATCTGCAGCATCGTCTTCCAAGGATCGCAGCTTCGGCGTGAACGCTCCCGCATCCCCCATACGGTTTCACCGGCCCCCGGGCGCTCGCGACCCGCTCGAACAGCGGCTGCGGGCGAACTTTGAAGGGGACGTGCTGTTCGATGCGTTTTCGCGAGGTCGTTATGCCACCGACGCGTCCATTTACCAGGTCGACCCGGTCGGCGTGGTCATCCCGCGCAACGAAGAAGCCGCCCGCGTTGCCCTGCAGATCGCCGCGGAGCAAGGCGTGCCGATCCTGCCGCGCGGCGCGGGGACGTCGCAGTGCGGACAGACCGTCGGCGCAGCGCTGATCATCGATTGTTCGAAATACCTCGACGACGTCATCCGCATCGACGCCGACAAGCGCGAAGCCACGGTGCAACCCGGCCTGGTGCTCGATCATCTGAACGCGCGCCTGCGGCCGCACAAACTCTGGTTTCCAGTCGACGTTTCGACTTCGGCGCAGGCCACCATCGGTGGCATGGCCGGCAACAATTCCTGCGGCCCGCGCTCGATCCGCTACGGCAACATGGTGCACAACGTGCTGGGCGTGGATGCCTGGCTCAGCGGCGGCGATGAATTCCATTTCGGCGCCAGCACCGAGTTGGGCGGCGCGCCGGCCGGCTATCGCGCCCTGGTGGAAAAAATTCACGCCATCGTGCGGCGCGAAGCCGCGGAGATCGAGTTGCGCTGGCCGAAGGTATTGCGCCGGGTGCAGGGTTACAACCTCGACATGATCCGGCCGGGCAGCGGCGCGCATCCCCTGGCCCACAATCTTGCGCATCTGCTGGTCGGCTCGGAAGGCACGCTGGCCTTCACCAGGCGCATTACGCTGAAGCTTTCGCCGATTCCGGCGCACAAGGGTTTGGGCGTCGTGCATTTCCCGACGTTCCATCAGGCGATGGACCTGACGCGGCACATCGTTACGCTGGATCCGGACGCGGTGGAACTCGTGGATAGGACCATGATCGATCTTGCGCGCGAAAATGCGGCGTTTCGCCCGATCGTCGACCAGTTTCTGCAGGGCGAGCCAGAAGCTATTCTGCTGGTGGAGTTCGCCGGCGAGGACAAGTCAGCCCTGGTTGGCCGGCTCGCGCAGCTCGCCGAACTGATGGGCGATCTCGGCCTCTCCGGCAGTGTGGTGCAGATCATCGAGCCCGCACTGCAGAAGGAAATCTGGGAGGTGCGAAAGGCCGGGCTCAACATCATGATGTCGATGAAGGGCGACGGCAAACCGGTGTCCTTCATCGAGGATTGCGCGGTGCCGCTGGAGCACCTCGCCGAATATACCGACCGGCTGACCAAGGTCTTCGAGAAGCACGGTACCCGGGGTACCTGGTACGCGCATGCATCGGTGGGCACGCTGCATGTGCGTCCGATACTCGACATGCGTCGCGACGGCGCCGAGAAAATGCGCGCCATCGCCGAAGAAGCCTGTGCGATGGTCAGGGAGTTCAAGGGCGCGTACTCCGGCGAGCACGGCGATGGCCTGGTGCGCTCCGAATGGATCGAGCCGATTCTCGGACCGCGGCTGACCGGCGCATTGGCGGAAGTCAAAGCGTTGCTGGACCCGAAGGGCCTGATGAATCCCGGCAAGATCGTGCGGCCGACGCGCATGGATGACCGCAGCCTGTTTCGCTATAAACCCGGCTACCAGGCGCAGCACCTCGAAACCGCACTGGACTGGTCGGCGTGGGGGGGCTTCGCGCCCGCGGTCGAGATGTGCAACAACAACGGCCACTGCCGCAAGTTCGACGCCGGCACCATGTGCCCCTCGTTTCGCGTCACCGGCGACGAACAGCATCTGACTCGCGGCCGCGCCAATACGCTGAGGCTGGCCATTTCCGGCCAGCTCGGTGCGGACGCGCTGGTTTCCGATGCGATGCGCGACACCATGGATTTGTGCGTCAGTTGCAAGGGTTGCCGGCGCGAATGTCCGACCGGCGTGGACATGGCGCGCATGAAGATAGAATTTTTGAGCCAGTACACCCGTCGCCACGGTCTTACGCGGCGGCAGAAACTGATCGCGTATCTGCCGCGCTACGCATCCGCTGCTTCGAAGCTGGCGCCCTTGCTGAATCTGCGCGACACGATTCCCGGCGCGGCGGGGCTGACGGAAAAACTGTTCGGCCTGAGCGCGCGGCGCCGCCTGCCGCGCTGGAGCACCTCACCCCTGCGCGTGGACTCGTTAGCGACAACCTCGCCCGCCCGCGGGAAACGCGCATCGACTGCGCCCCCCGCCCCGGATCGCTCCGCGAACGCCGTGGCGGCGGAGCCCTCTCCCCGCAGTGCAGAGCAGGAAAAAAAAGTCGTCTTGTTCATTGATACGTTCAGCCGCTATTTCGAACCGGAAAATGCCCAGGCGGCAACCGCTGTGCTGGAAGCGGCCGGTTATCAGGTGGAAATCGCTGCACCGGCGGACCATGGCCGGCCGCTGTGTTGCGGCAGAACGTTTCTCGCCGCGGGGTTGGTGGAAGAAGCAAGAGTTGAAGCGCAACGCATGCTGATGGCGCTGCGGCCTTACGTGGCTCGCGGTGTCGCCGTCGTCGGCCTGGAGCCGTCCTGCCTGCTGACGCTGCGCGACGAATATCTGGCGATGGGTCTGGGCGAAGACGCTGTCCGACTTTCACAGCGAGCCATGCTGTTCGAGGAATTCATTGCCGCACAGGCCGACGCCGGCCAACTCACGCTCGATCTCGTGCCGCTGGATGCGAACACCGCACTCCTGCACGGACATTGCCATCAGAAAGCCTTCGATGCGATGCCGGCGGTGCGCAAGGTTCTGGAAATGGTCCCCGGATTGAAAGTGGAAACCGTCGAATCGAGCTGTTGCGGCATGGCCGGCAGCTTCGGCTACGAGGCGGAGCATTTCGACCTCAGCATGAGCATGGCGGAACTGGCGCTGCTCCCGGCGGTAAGGCAAGCGCAGCCGGATACCCTGGTCGTCGCCGACGGTACCAGCTGCCGCCATCAGATTCACGACGGATCCGGCCGTGAAGCGCTGCATGTGGCGAGGGTGCTGCAAATGGCGCTGAAGAAGTGACTGCACAGGCGAGGGTCGTCGCCGGGGGAATTACTGTTGAACAGTAAACTGAAACGCTTTCTGCTCTATTACCTGCCGTTACTGGCTAATATCGGGCTGATCGTTTATCTGACATGGCAACTCAACCTAGTGCCTTATTTTCAGCGCCAGGGCGAATTCCAGATCTTCTCTTTGCTGTATGCGATCGGCGGCCTTGTCGTGGCCGTGTCGGGCACGATGGCTTTCATCCACATCGCCGCGAATCAGAAGGGTCCGCGCGCGCTGTTCGTGCTGTCGCTGGTGAACACCATCATTCCAACCGTGCTGCTGATCGCAATGCTGTACTTCCGCTGACAAGGAAACCTCGATGATCGACTCCAAGTGGAAATTCCACGGTATCCGCGTCGTCAAAGCGTCGGAACTCGACCCCAATACGGCGCAGACGCCCGGCATGAATCGGGCAGCCGCCATTACCCACGCGCGCTGCGGAGCCGAAAAACTGTGGGCCGGTACGGTAGTGATCCATGCGAAGGCCAAAACAGGTGCTCATCATCATGGCCCGGTCGAGAGCGTCATCTACGTGGTGAGCGGTAAGGCGCGCATGCGCTGGGGAGACCATCTGGAATTCGTGGCGGAGGCCGGGCCCGGCGATTTCATCCATGTGCCGCCGTATGTGCCGCATCAGGAAATCAACGCGTCGGACACCGAGCCGTTGTCCTGTGTGCTGGTGCGATCGGGCCAGGAACCGGTTGTGGTGAACCTCGACATTCCCGCCGCGGAAAAACCGCAGAGCGTGAGTTGGACCGACGACTTGCACCGGTAGGCCCCGGCGACCGCAGCGGCGCTTTGCTCTTCAGGCCCCCCGCCTGGCGGTGATGGCCCGTCGGATCGCCGCGAGCGGCGCCGTATCGTCGAACTCGACACCGTCACGCGAAAGCCGCACGCCGAGGCGCTGCCAAAGTTGCGCGAGATCAGGTGACAACGGCGTTGCCCGCATTTCGTCGTACAGTTCTATCAGCACATTGGTACCGGTGGCCTTGTCACCCATCGCAAGCGTACGCCGCACGTCCCACGACACCTCGCAGCTGCCGCCACCGGCGACGATGGCGCGTAATGCTTCCTGGAGTCCCTCGCGATTGCCGGTTCGTTCGCGGATGCGTACGTCGGCGAGAAGGTAGAACAGCGCCCCGCCCCAGTAGGTCCGGCCCCAGGTATGTGTGTTGTCCAGGCCCTGATCGCCGGCTGCGGGCAGGCCTTGAGGCAAGTCCCGCAGCATGTCGTGCCAGATGGTCTCCTCGGTCAGTTGCCCGGCCTGGACGCGGGCAATCGGTTCGACGTAAGTGGCCAGGCCTTCCGATAGCCAGGCATGGCGATCGGCGAACTCCGGCATCGCCAGATGCACCATTTCATGGGTCATGATCCAGTCCCGCTTCAGATCGGTGCTGTCGCTGAAGCGCCCCACGCCCACCCGGATCGACGCGCCGTTGTAAGCGTAGGTCGTGCCCGACTTCGCGCCGCGCCCTTCGCCGGCCTCGATGCGAATACGCACGCGCTTGACCGGAAAACGCCCGTAATAGGTGTGTACGGCATGCGCCGACGCAGTGATCCAGTCGCGCAATTCGTTACGATCCAGGCTGGCAGAATTACCGCTGTAGCTGATTTCAATCAGCGTATCCGCGAGCCGGATTTCGTCGACGGTGGGAGGTGTCCCGGATCGTTCCGCAGCCGCCACGAGGGATGCGGCACCAGCCGCTAGCGTGGCAAGCAAGGCAACGAAACACCGGATCGTGGCCATGATGTCAGTGGATCTCCGGTTCAGGGATGGGCGCCGTGCCTTCGAGGAAGTCAAAGTCGCAGCCCTTGTCGGCCTGCGAGACGTGCTGCGAAAAAATCCTGCCGTAGCCGCGCTCGTATTTCCTAGGCTTCGGCTTCCATGCCACGCGGCGTTTCGCTAGTTCCTCATCGGTCACCTTCAGCGTCAATTTCCTGCCCGGCACATCGAGTTCGATAAGGTCGCCGGTCCTGGCTAGCGCGAGAGGTCCGCCGATCCACGATTCGGGCGATACATGCAGCACGCAGGTGCCGTAGCTGGTCCCGCTCATACGCGCATCGGATATGCGCACCATGTCGCGCACGCCCTGCTTGAGCAGCTTCTTCGGGATCGGCAGCATGCCCCACTCCGGCATGCCGGGGCCGCCGAGCGGACCCGCATTGCGCAGCACCAGCACCGAATCGGCGTCCACGTCCAGATTCGGATCGTCGACCCGCGCGGCCATGTCGTTGTAATCGTCGAACACCATGGCGCGGCCGGCGTGCTGCAGCAGCCTGGGATCGGCGGCCGTGGATTTGATCACCGCGCCATCGGGCGCGAGGTTACCGCGCAACACGATGAGGCCGCCCTCCGGCTGCATCGGATGGTCCGGCGTGCGAATCACGTCGGCGTTATGGATTTTCGCGCCGGCGATGTTTTCGCCGAGGGTCTTGCCCGTGCAGGTAAGTTCGCCCAGGTCGAGCAACTTGCGCATTCCTTCCAGCATGCCGGCCAATCCGCCGGCGTAGTAGAAATCTTCCATCAGATATTCGCCCGACGGCCGCATGTTCACCAGATACGGCGTGCGCTGGCCAATCTCCTCAAAGCGCTCGAGCGCGATAGGGATACCGGCGCGGCCGGCCATGGCGATGACGTGGATCAGTCCGTTGGTCGAGCCGCCGAGCGCCATCAGCACCCGGATCGCGTTGTCGAAGGATTGTTCGGTGAGGATGTCGCGCGGCTTGAGGTCCTCCCAGACCATTTCGACGATGCGACGGCCGGTGAAATCGGCCATGCGGCTGTGATTCGAATCCACCGCCGGAATCGTCGACGAATTGGGCAGACTGAACCCGAGCGTTTCCGCGACACTCGTCATCGTCGAAGCCGTGCCCATGGTCATGCAGGTTCCGGCTGAACGCGCGATACCTTCCTCGATCTGCGTCCAGTCGCGACCGGTGATGTTGCCGGCGCGCAATTCGTCCCAGTATTTCCAGACGTCCGAACCGGAACCGAGTGTTTTGCCCTGCCAGTTGCCGCGCAGCATCGGACCCGCCGGCATGAAGATCGCCGGGATATTCATGCTGATCGCCCCCATCAGCAACCCCGGCGTGGTCTTGTCGCAACCGCCCATCAGCACGCAGCCGTCCACCGGGTAGGAGCGCAGCAATTCCTCGGTCTCCATGGCGAGGAAATTGCGATACATCATCGTGGTCGGTTTCTGGAAAACCTCCGCCAGCGCGATGGCTGGCATTTCCAGCGGATAACCTCCTGCCTGCCAGACACCGCGCTTGATCTCCTCGGCCCGCTGCCGGAAATGCGAATGGCAGTTGTTGATGTCGCTCCAGGTGTTGATGATCGCGATCACCGGCTTGCCTTTGTAGTCCTCGTGGGCAAACCCCATCTGCAAGGTACGCGAACGGTGTCCGAAGGAACGCAGATCCTGTGCGCCATACCAGCGATGGCTGCGCAGCTCTTCGGGTTTTTTCTTCCTGGCCATACTCCTCCCGGCTCCATGCTTGTGTGAATGAACGGGATGGAAGCGTACAACAGGCGCGCTGCGCGGCATAGGCGCAGGCGGATCAACCGGCTCCCGATCTACGCGCTGCGGGCGAAATGACCGAGGAAAGCCTTCAACCGCTCCGATCGCGGACTCTCGAACATCTGCTGCGGCGTGCCCTGTTCGACGATCACACCCTCGTCCATGAACACGATGCGATGGCCGACTTCGCGCGCAAAGCGCATCTCATGGGTGACGACCAGCATGGTCATGCCGCTTCGCGCCAGGTCCGCCATCGTTCCCAGCACTTCGCCGACCAGTTCCGGGTCGAGGGCGGACGTCGCCTCGTCGAACAGCATCACTTTCGGTTCCATCGCCACGGCCCGCGCAATGGCAACGCGCTGCTGCTGACCTCCCGAGAGCTGTGCCGGATACGAGGCCAGCTTGTCCTTCAGTCCCACACGCTCCAGCCAACCTGTGGCCCTGTGCCTTGCATCGGATGCGGACAGCTTGCGCACCTTGCGCAAACCCAGCATCACGTTGTCCAGCGCGCTCATGTGAGGAAACAGATTGAAGCTCTGGAATACCATGCCGACGTCGGCGCGCATGCGTGCAATCGCCGCGTCCGGAAGCTTAGCAAGCCGCCCGTCCCTGTCGTGATAACCAACCAGTTCGCCGTCCACATGGATGCGGCCGCCCTGATAGTCCTCGAGGAAGTTGATACAGCGCAGCAGCGTGGTCTTGCCGGAGCCGCTCGGGCCGATGATCACCACGACTTCGCCCTTGGCGACTTCCAGGTCCACGCCGCGCAGGATTTCGTGCGCGCCGAAGCGCTTGGCGAGCCCCTGCAGCACGACCAGCTTGCCGTTAGCCGGCTTCATGGCGTCAGCCATGGGCAACTCTTCTTTCCAGGCGCCGGCCCACGGTGGAGAGCGTAAAGTTGATCGCGAAGTACAGTGCAGCCGCCACGGCGTAGAACAGCAGCGCCTCGCGCGT
>JANOGH010000461.1:0-7574 GCA_031414075.1 Betaproteobacteria bacterium
GGTCCAGGGTGGCGGATTCGAACCGGGCATGAAGCAGAAACCGGTACGCGCATCGATTGAGAACGAGGCGGGAAACGGGCTCAAGAACGATGCTTACACCGTCGCCATGGCACGCACGTCGGATCCGCATTCGGCCACTGCGCAATTCTTCTTCAATGTTGTGAACAACAACTTCCTGAATTTCCGCACGGCCAACGCAGACGGGTACGGCTACTGCGTTTTCGCCAAAGTCGTGGAAGGACGCGAGGTGGTCGACAAGATCAAGGCGGTCGCCACCGGGAATCGCGGTTTCCACCAGGACGTGCCTACCGAAGACGTCGTCATCCAGAAGGCGGAAATCGTTTAAAACCGAATTGGGGATTGGGATCGAGTAGATCCAGGCCTGCCTCAATCCCCAATCCTCAATCCCCTATCCCGAGTGTCTTTCTCTCTCTTCATTTCAGATCTGCATTTGTCGCCGGATACACCGGCGGCGAATGACACGCTGCTGCGTTTTCTGCGCGAAACCGCTCCGGCAGCCGACGCGCTTTACGTCCTCGGCGATCTGTTCGAATACTGGATCGGTGATGAAGGCCTGACGCAGCCGTTTGCCATGCGGGTTGCGCAAGCATTTCGCGCAGTGTCGGACGGCGGCGTGCCTGTCTACTTCATGCATGGCAACCGCGATTTTCTTGTCGGCGGACGTTTTGCGCTGGCGAGCGGCATGAAATTGCTGACTGACCCGAGCGTGGTCGACTTGTACGGCAGGCGCACATTGCTGATGCACGGTGACACGTTGTGCAGCGATGACGTCGAATACCAGAAATTTCGCGCAATGGTGCGCAATCCCGCCTGGCAACAGGGTTTCCTGGGCAAACCGCTTGATGAGCGTGTACGCATGGCCCGGGATGTCCGCGGCAAGAGCGAGCAGGCAAAGCAGCTCAAGGACATGACCATCATGGATGTGACGCCGGCGACGGTGGAGGACGCATTTCGCACCCACCGCTACGCGCATTTGATTCATGGCCACACACACCGGCCGGCACGCCACGAGCACAAGGTCGATGGCCGCGACTGCGAACGCTGGGTACTGGCCGACTGGTACGAGCACGGCTCCTGTCTGCTGTGCGACGCCGGCGGCTGCCGCGCCCAACCGCTGGGTTGACCTGCCGGATTATTGGGCGTTTCGACCGGTCATAGTTTCGACAGACCGCGGGCAAGATCGGCCTTGATGTCGCTCGCGGCCTCCAAGCCGGCGGCAACACGCAGCAAGCCCTCCCCCAGTCCCGCTGCTTTACGCACTTCCGGAGACAGGCGTCCGTGAGTGGTGCTTGCAGGATGCGTAATCGTGGTCTTGGCGTCGCCCAGATTGGCCGTGATGGAAATTAACTGCGTCGCATCGACCACTTTCCATGCCCCGTCGCGGCCACCCTTGACGTCGAAAGACACGATGCCGCCGCCGGTCTTCTGCTGGCTCTTTGCCAGTTCATGCTGAGGATGCGACGGCAGCCCGGGATAGTAGACGCGCTCCACTTTCGGATGCTCCTCGAGCCAGCGCGCCAGTTCGAGCGCGGTTTGCGAGTGGGCTCGCATGCGCAGCCCGAGCGTTTCGAGCCCCTTCAGGATTACCCACGCGTTGAACGGCGACAGTGTGGGGCCGCCGCTGCGCAGGAAGCCGTTCAGGCCTTCGAAGATCACGTCGCGGCGACCGAGCACTGCGCCACCCAGCACTCTGCCCTGCCCATCGAGATATTTGGTCGCCGAATGAATAACGATGTCGGCACCCAGATCGAGCGGACGCTGCAGCATCGGCGTACAGAAGCAATTGTCCACAACCAGCAACACAGCGTGGTCATGGGCCACTTTCGCGAGCGCGGCAACATCGGAGATTTCGGTAAGCGGATTGGAAGGCGTTTCCAGGAACAACATCCGCGTGTTGGGTTTGATCGCCTGCTCCCACGCCTTGACGTCGGTTGAGCAGACGAACGTGGTTTCAACGCCGAAGCGCTTCAGGATGTTGTTGAACAATTGCACGGTCGCGCCGAAGATGCTTTGCGAGGCGACGATATGCTCGCCGCCCTTCATCAACCCCATCACACAGGCCAGGATCGCCGACATCCCGGAAGCGGTGGCGATACAGCACTGCGCGCCTTCCAGCGCGGCCAGGCGCTCCTGCAAGGCAGCAACCGTGGGGTTGGTATAGCGCGAATACACCATGCCGGGGTCTTCCCCGGAAAAACGCGCGGCCGCCTCGGCCGCATTCTTGAACACAAAGCTCGACGTCAGGTACAGCGCCTCGGAATGCTCGTTGAACTGGCTGCGGTGGATGCCCGCGCGCACTGCCAGCGTCTCGAGTTCCAGTTCGTCCCATCTCATTGCCACATCCCCGTATGCCGTTGGTTTCGTCATGACAAATAAAAAACCCGCTCGAGCTTTCGCCAAGCGGGTCCGGAATTCGACGCGCGCTTTAGCAGTATTTGTTACGCGCCCGCAAGCTGTCGTCAAATCGGCGCGAAGACCTCACGCTACTCCGGGCACCCGCGGCTGTCAATTGCGGGTGCCGGTCCTACGGGGAAAGCTATTCGGCAGTCGCCAGGTTCAGATCCAGCTGGGTGACGTTGGCTTCGCCTCTGGACAGTTCGTCGTCGTTGCGCTGCGCCTCGACACCCGCCAGGTACTCCACGGTGATGTCGCCGGTGACATAAACGCCGTTGAAACACGATGTTTCGAATTGCGAAATCTCCGGATTCACCGAACTTACGTCATCGATCAGCGCATCCAGATCCTGATAGATCAACTTGTCGGCGCCGATCTCGCGTGCAATCTCGTCGTCGCTGCGCCCAGTGGCAATCAGTTCGCGCGAGGTTGGCATGTCGATGCCGTACACGTTGGGAAAGCGTACCGGGGGAGCAGCCGAGGCAAAGTAAACCTTGCGTGCGCCGGCATCGCGCGCCATCTGCACGATTTCGCGGCTGGTCGTCCCGCGGACGATCGAATCGTCCACCAGCAGGACGTTCCTGCCCTTGAACTCCATGGCGATCGCATTGAGCTTCTGTCTTACCGATTTCCTGCGCACCTCATGGCCAGGCATGATGAAAGTGCGCCCGATGTAGCGGTTTTTGATGAAGCCCTCGCGATAAGGCAGCCCGAGTTTCTCCGCCAGCTCCAGCGCCGAGGGCCGGCTGGAATCGGGTATCGGAATCACGACATCGATCTCGATATCGCGATGATCGCGCCTGATCTTGTCCGCCAGACTTCTGCCCATGCGCATGCGGGACTCGTAGACCGAGATGCCATCGATGACAGAATCGGGGCGCGCCAGATAGACGAACTCGAAAATACACGGATTGTGCTGTGGATTGGCCGCGCACTGGCGGCTGTAGAAATTGCAGTCCTGGTCGATGAAGATCGCCTCGCCCGGTTCCACGTCGCGCACCAGTTCAAAACCAAGCGTGTCGAGCGCGACGCTTTCGGAAGCCACCAGATACTCGGCGCCCCTTTCGATTTTCATCTCTCCCACCACCAGCGGACGAATACCGTGGGGATCGCGGAACGCCAGCAACCCGTATCCGGCAATCATGGCCACCACGGCGTAGGCGCCGCGACAACGGCGATGCACACCGGCAACCGCGCGGAAAATAGCCGGAGGGTCGAGCTGATACCCGGTTGCAGCCTCCTGCAATTCGTGCGCCAGCACATTCAGCAGCACTTCGGAATCGGAGTTGGTATTGACGTGGCGCTGATCCTGAAGGAAAAGGTCGCGCTTCAACTGCTCTGCGTTGGTAAGATTGCCGTTGTGCGCCAGTACGATGCCGAACGGGGAATTGACATAAAGCGGCTGGGCTTCCGCGAAGGAGGACGCGGAACCGGCCGTCGGATAGCGGCAGTGAGCGATGCCCATGTTGCCGACCAGATGGCGCATGTCGCGGGTGCGGAAGACGTCGCGCACCAGACCGCCGCCCTTGTGCATCTGGAATTTGCTGCCGTCTGCGGTGACGATACCCGCCGCATCCTGGCCCCGGTGCTGCAGGACCAGCAGCCCGTCATAGAGAAACTGGTTGACCGGTGTCTTTGCTACAACGCCGAGGATTCCACACATGGCTCAGATCTCCACGCCCAGTTACACCGGCCCGGCAGCCGGCAATTTGCAGACGAAAGTATAAGTCATTCGAAGGTGACCCGGCGGGCAATATCCTCGGGTAGCCATGGTTTTACCCATGAAGCCATTTTCTCCAACGGCCTGGAAAACAGCGCATGCCGCCAGTAAGGCTCGCGCGGCTCGGAGGTCATGCCCCCCGAGCAGCACCATCGTTACGACGATCAACAGGCCGCGTAGCAGACCGAACACTGCGCCCAGCATCCGGTCCGACGTCGTCAGGCCAGCGACCTTGACCAGATGAACGATCATCATGGACACCAGACTGAATGCCAGCACGCTCACCAGCATGACGGCGACAAAGCCAACTGCGATACGCAGTCCCTGATGGCTCCACGATGAGGGCAACCAGCCGGCAACCACTACGGCAAACAATCTGGCCAAACAGAACGCCAAAACCCAGGACAGCAACGCCAGCACTTCGCGCACCAGACCGCGCCAGATGCTGAACGCCACCGAGATTGCAACGACCAGAACCGCGATGAGGTCGAACGCCGTCATCGGCAGCGGTGCGTTCCCGGTTGGATTTCACAGATCTGGATCGACGGCCGGAATTTCAAGGAAATGCTCAGCATCGACCGGCTACCGGAGCGTCAGTCCCGTCGGACGACAGCCGCATCGCCGATGATGAGTTTCATCGACTTGAGGCGATCCCGTGCCTTCTCAGCGGCATCGCGCGTGGGGTAAGGCCCCACGCGCACGCGCGTGCGGTCTCCGCCCGCGTCCTTGACAAGTTCGGTATAGGCCTTGAACTTATTGTCCTGCAATTTTTTCTGCAGTGCCTTGGCATTGGCAGCGCTGGAAAACGCGCCGAGCTGGACCACGAAGCTTTCCTCGCCGGCGGCGTGACTCGCCGGCGCCGGCTTGATCTCATTTTTCTGTACCGCCTTTGGCACCGGCTTGGCTTCCGGTTTGACCGGCTCAATCCTGGGCAGGTCGGGTTTCGTCTCGCCGGATGGCGCCGGGTCGGGCTGATAGGCGGGCGCAGGCATGCCCGCCACGCGGGGCGGTGAAGGTGGAGCAGGCGTCGAAGAGACAGCAGGAGCGGGATTCTGCTGGTTCAATTCCGACCTGGGAATCGGCGGGATGGTAATCACGATATCCTGGTTCAGCGGCCTGGGCTCGCTGTCGAGGATCATCGGCAGGAAGACGACGATCAGAAGGACCAGGGCCACCGCCCCTACCAACCGCCGGCGTGCCCGCTTCTTGAGTTGAAGCTCTTCGTCGTTAATTGCTTTTGCCATGAATTATGTGGGCCGATGAATTCCGCGGGTCGGCAGCAGGCTCATCCGCGAGCCTGCACTACCGCTCCTACCGTGAAAAAGGAACCGAACACCAAAATTTTATCATTTTGGCCGGCTGACCTCACCGCACATTGATAGGCATCGGCCGCAGATTCGAAACGGCTGATCGGTGCGCTGACCCCGATCGAAGCCAGCGCCTGCTCGATCCGCAGGGCCTCCGCGCCGCGCGACCCCGGCAACGCGGCCACCAGCCACTCATCGACCTGGTCTTTCAGAGGCTGAGCGACCCCTGCGATATCCTTGTCTTTCAGCATCGCGAATACCGCGATCAGGCGTCCGCCTGCGGGCAACGCACGCAGGCTGTCGGCAAGACCGCGTGCGGCATGAGGGTTGTGGCCGACGTCCAGGATCACCATCGGCCGGCCGGGCATGACCTGAAAACGCCCAGGCAAATCGACCTCGACCAGCCCGCGCCGGATCGAGCCCATATCCACCGGCAGCGTGTCCTTAAGCTGTTCGAGCGCGGCCAGCGCGGTAGCCGCGTTGGCGAGCTGATAGGCTCCGCGCAGTGCGGGATACGGCAACGCGGAACGTTTTCCCTGCAGGCTCCAGTATTGCCAGTCGCCGCGGCCGGCATTGTAACCGTAGTCGCGTCCGATCAGAACCAGCGGTGCGCCGATGGTGGCGGCATGACCGGTCAGGGTCGCCGGAGGCTCCTCGTCGCCGCAAACCGCCGGCACCCTTGCGCGGAAAATGCCCGCTTTTTCGCGGGCGATGCTTTCCCTGTCCGGCCCGAGATATTCCATGTGGTCGAAATCCACCGTGGTCACGACCGTGCAGTTCGCATCGAAACTGTTGACCGCATCGAGCCGCCCGCCCAGTCCGACTTCCAGCACGGCAACGTCCACCTTCTCGCGGATGAAGATAGCCATCGCAGCCAGCGTGCCGAATTCAAAATACGTCAGCGAATCCGGCGTGCGCGCGCTTTCGACGCGCTCGAATGCCTGCACGAGCGTGGTATCGTCGACCTCGCGCCGCGCAACCTTCACGCGTTCGTTGTAGCGCAATAGATGGGGAGAGGCGTACAGGCCGACGCGATAGCCGGCGCTGCACAGAATGGCCTCGAGCATCGCGCACACCGAGCCTTTGCCGTTGGTTCCGCCTACGGTGATGATCGGGAATTCAGGCGCGAGGCCAAGCCGGTCGCGCACCGCGGACACCCGTTCCAGCCCCATGTCGATGGCGAAGGGATGGCTGCGTTCGAGATAGGCCAGCCAGTCTGCAAGCGACTGCGGCGCGTTGGCGCTATCGACGGATTCTTCCTGCAACACAACTCCTAACCGCAGAGGACGCTGAGGACGCAGAGGAAAACAAGCCGGGGGTAAAGAGCAGAGTGATTGTTCGTAGCAGTGTGATGCCAACTATCGCGATGGGTGGATCATCGGCCAATAAACGGTTTCAACACAAGAACGCTTTGCTCTTGCCTTTCCTCTGCGTCCTCCGCGTCCTCCGCGGTGAATTATTTTTTGAAAAAATTCAGGCGGCGGGTGAGGGTGCGCGCATCAGCAGCGTGATCAGGCTGACGAGCTTGTCGCGCATCTGGCGGCGGTCGACGATCATATCGATGGCGCCGTGATCGAGCAGGAATTCCGCTCTCTGAAATCCTTCCGGCAGCGTCTGCCTCACGGTCTGCTCGATCACCCGCGGGCCGGCAAAGCCGATCAACGCGTTGGGCTCCGCGATCACCACGTCGCCAAGAAACGCGAAACTGGCCGAGACCCCGCCCATGGTCGGATCGGTCAGCACCGAGACGAAAGGCAGTCGCGCGCGGGCCAGTTGCGTCAGGGCCGCAGTTGTCTTCGCCATTTGCATCAGCGACATCAGTCCTTCCTGCATGCGTGCTCCGCCACTGGCCGTGAAGCACACAAAAGGCAGATTCTGTTCGCAGCAGCTCTGCACACCGCGTACGAAACGTTCGCCCACCACCGAGCCCATCGAACCGCCGAGAAAGCGGAACTCGAATGCGGCGGCAACCAGCGGAACGTTCTTGCCGACCGGGCGTGCCCCGCGGCGTCGCGTTCAGCCCCAGCCGGTCGAACTGGAGAGGGCCTTCGCTGCGCGAGTTACCGCGACATGGACGTCAGGGTGGGGAGTTCTCGACGATGAGAAGGGAGCGACTGCGCGATCGCTGCCTG
>JANOGH010000462.1:0-7555 GCA_031414075.1 Betaproteobacteria bacterium
GGCAACTACCACGCCGGCACCGCGCGCCTCTACACCGACCTCGGCCTGTTCACGTCTGACGACGCGATCGGCCGCGACTTGACCGAGCTGTTCAACTACCTGACCACCGGCTACAAGCCGCGCCGCAAGTATCACAAGCTCCTCGTCGCGCCGAAGATGCTCAAGCAGGCGCTCCTCGAAAAGATCGAGCGCGAGATCGCGATCCAGGGCGGCGGCGGGCGCGGCCACATCCAGTGGAAGCTCAACGCCCTCGAGGACGTCGACATCACCCGCGCGCTCTATCGCGCGTCGCAACGCGGCGTCACGATCGACCTGATCGTGCGCGACACCTGCCGCCTGCGCCCGGGCATTGGCGAAAATGCCACCACAAATGCGAGGCAGCTTGCCAGGACGATGCCGATGAATGCAATGCGTGTCGTGCGCTGGTATCCGGCCAGACCAGCCCATTCGCCGGCCGCCAGTGCAATCGGTAGACAGGTCAACAGCTGCCAGCCGGGTCCGGGCAGCAGAAACATGCAGGCCAGCAGCAGCGGCACCAGCACCATGACGGTCAGCACACGCCGCTTGAGCCCGGATCCGGCGGCGCTCCGCGCCGCCGTCGCGTCAGCCGGAATCCCCACCGGACTCGCGCAGCGGATCCGCTGGCACAGGTTCACCAGCAAGTTGCTCGCTGGTGCGACCGAAGCGGCGCTCGCGGTTGCGATAGGAATCGATTGCGCGATTCAGCGAATGCGCGTCGAAGTCGGGCCAGAGTTCGTCGGTAAAATAGAACTCGGTGTAGGCAAGCTGCCAGATCAGAAAATTGCTGATGCGCTGCTCGCCGCCGGTGCGAATGAAAAGATCCGGCTCGGGCGCATAGTTCATCGCCAGATACGGACTGAGATGCGCTTCGCGGTAGCCTTCCGGCGGCTGGGTCAGATCATCTGCCATGCGATTGACGGCCTGCAGAATGTCCCAGCGGCCGCCGTAATTTGCCGCGATGGTCAGCGTAAGCCGGTCGTTGGCCGCGGTGAGCGTCTCGGCTTCGGCAATCATCCTGTTCAGCCTCGGCTCGAAGCTCGACAGGTTGCCGACCACTTTCAACCTGATGCTATTTTCGTGCAGCTTGGCAACCTCCTGTTCGAGCGCGATCACGAACAGGTCCATCAGGAACGAAACCTCGTCCCTCGGTCGCCGCCAGTTCTCGCTGCTGAACGCGAACAGCGTCAGATAGCGCACGCCCTGCGTCACGCAGGCCCTGGTCACCGCGCGCACCGCTTCGAGGCCACGCCTGTGTCCTGCCACTCGTGGCAGAAAACGGCTTTTCGCCCAGCGTCCATTGCCATCCATGATGATGGCGACATGGCGCGGGATCGCGACGACCGGAGGAACCGTGATGGTGGAACTGTTGAACACGGGGGATGTCAGACGGCCATCAGATCGGTTTCCTTGGCGGCAAGGGCCTTGTCGATCTCGGCGATGTGGCGATCGGTTAGTTTTTGGATCTCGTCTTGCGCACGCCGATCGTCGTCTTCCGAAATCGCCTTGCTCTTGAGCAGTTCCTTCAATCCGGTATTTGCATCACGCCGCACGTTGCGTACCGCGACGCGTGCGTTCTCCGCTTCGCCCCTCACCACTTTCGTCAGATCGCGGCGGCGTTCCTCGGTCAGCGCCGGCATTGGCACCCGGATCACCTCCCCCATCGAAGCGGGGTTCAGCCCCAGGCCGGAATCGCGGATCGCCTTCTCGATTGCCGGAACCATTTTCTTTTCCCATGGCGTGACACTGATGGTGCGGGCATCGAGCAGGGACAGGTTTGCCACCTGGCCCAATGGCGTGGCGTTGCCGTAATAGTCGACCTGGACATGATCGAGAATGCCGGTGTGCGCCCGGCCGGTGCGAACCTTGCCCAGGTCGACCTTCAGCGTCTCCAGCGTCTTGTGCATCTTCTGCTCTGCCACCTTCTTCACCTCTGCAATGGTCATGTCGTCTTCCTCCTAACAGCTTCTCAGGCGTAGACCAGTGTGCCTTCGTCTTCGCCCAGCACCACCCTCGTCAGCGCGCCAACCTTGAATATGCTGAATACGCAGATCGGCAGTTTCTGGTCGCGGCACAGCGTCAGCGCGGTGGCATCCATCACTTTGAGCTTCTTCACGATGGCTTCGTCGAAACTGATGCGCTGGTAGCGCATCGCTTCCGGATGCGTCCTGGGGTCATCGGTATAGACGCCATCGACCTTGGTCGCCTTCAACACGATGTCCACATTCATTTCCATACCGCGCAGCGCCGAGGCCGTGTCGGTGGTAAAGAACGGATTGCCGGTCCCGGCAGCAAAAATCACCACCCGCCCTTCCTCGAGATAGCGCATCGCCTTGCCGCGGATGTAGGGTTCCGCGACCTGCTCGATGTTGAGAGCCGACAACACGCGGCTCTTGAGTCCCTGCCGCCGCATCGCGTCCTGCAATGCCAGCGCGTTCATCACCGTGGCGAGCATGCCCATGTAATCTGCGGTTGCGCGATCCATTCCCGCCGCCCCCGGCGCAACACCACGAAATATGTTGCCACCGCCGATGACAACGCCGACTTCGACGCCGAGGTCCAGAACCTCCTTCACCTCGGCGGTGATGCGATCGATCGTATCGCGGTTGATGCCATACGCATCGTCCCCCATCAGGGCTTCGCCCGACAGTTTGAGCAGGACACGCTTATAGGCGGGCTTCATCCGCGACCGGTTCCCGTTCAGCGCGCCTGGGCGGCCTGCGCAGCCACTTCAGCGGCAAAATCGCTCGACTTCTTCTCTATGCCTTCGCCGACGATGAACAACGTGAACGCAACCACCCTGGCGCCCCTGGATGTCAGCAGCTTTTCGACCGTGACTTTGTCATCCTTGACGAACGGCTGGCCGAGCAGCGTGACTTCGGCGAGATACTTCTGCACGCTGCCCTCGACGATCCTGTCAACAAGGTTGGCAGGCTTGCCGGATTCCAGCGCGCGCGCTCTTGCGATCTCGCGTTCCCGCGAAATCAGTTCCTCGGCGACTTGATCTCTCGAAACGGAAATCGGCTTGGAGGCGGCGATATGCATCGACAAGTCCTTGCCGAGCACGTCGTCGCCGCCTTCCAGGTCCAGCATTACGCCGATCCTGGTGCCGTGCAGGTAGAACGCGAGTTTGCCCTTGGCCCGGTGAACCGCAATGCGGCGCACGCTCATGTTTTCGCCGAGCTTCATGACCAGCGCCTGGCGTGCTGCCTCGACACTTAGGCCCGGAGACAACTCGGACCTGGCGAGCGTATCGACGTCGGTGATGCCCTTGGACGCCGCCAGTTCGGCAGCCGACTTCACGAACCCGGCGAAATTGGCATCTTTGGCAACGAAGTCGGTTTCGCAGTTGACTTCGACCAACGCGCCGAGTTTACCGTCTGCGGAAACGTAGACGCCGATCGCACCCTCCGCAGCGACACGCCCCGCCATCTTGCCCGCCTTGGCGCCGCTTCTTATGCGCAGCAAGTCCTCGGCCTTTTTCATGTCGCCGGCTGCTTCTTCCAGCGCCTTCTTGCATTCCATCATGCCGAGCCCGGTGCGCTCGCGCAGTTCCTTGACCATGCTTGCGGTAATGTCCGCCATACTTTCCTGCTCCTTGAGTCGCGTCCGTTCTTCCAGATTGCTCGCGTTCATCCAGAGTTCAGTTAAAACCTCCAGTTGCAAAAAAAAGGGGCATGCGCCCCTTTTTTCTGGCGACTGTGCCGTTCAGGTTGTGGCCTGTTCTTCCGTGCTGTCTACTTCCACGAATTCTTCGCTGACGATTTCCTTGATGGTCTGACTGCGTCCTTCGAGGATCGCGTCCGCGATCCCGCGTGTGTACAGCCGCACTGCGCGGCTGGCATCGTCATTGCCGGGAATAACATAGTCAATGCCATCCGGCGAGTGGTTGGTGTCCACCACCCCCACTACCGGAATTCCCAGCTTGTTGGCTTCGGTGATCGCGCCTTTCTGATAGCCGACGTCGATGACGAACAGCGCGTCGGGCAGACCATTCATTTCCTTGATGCCGCCCAGGCTGCGATCCAGTTTCACCAGTTCGCGCTGGAAGGTAAGTTGTTCCTTCTTCGACAGCTTCTCCAGCGAGCCGTCCTGCACCATCAGTTCCAGGTCGCGCAATCGCTTGATTGAAAGCTTCACAGTCTTGAAGTTGGTGAGCATGCCGCCGAGCCAGCGATGATCGACGAACGGCGTGCTGGCGCGCAGCGCCTCTTCGCGGATGATTTCACGCGCCTGGTGCTTGGTGCCGACGAACAGGATGCTGCCCTTGTTCGAGGCAAGCTGGCGTACGAATTTCACCGCTTCCTGGTACATGACCAGGGTTTTCTCAAGGTTGATGATATGAATCTTGCTGCGATGACCGAAAATGAAAGGCGCCATCTTCGGATTCCAGTAACGGGTTTGGTGTCCGAAATGGACGCCCGCTTCGAGCATTTGGCGCATGGTGACCGACATTAACTTCTCCTGTAAGGGTTGAGCCTCCGCCTGCCGGACCCCGCAATCGGGCACCCATACTTGGCTGGCGTGTGAATTTCCCCGGTTCAGAATGATTCGGGGTTGACTGGAAATTATATCAGTGGCACCCCAGTCGCCTCAACCATTTTCACGCATGGTCAATGGCTTAACGAACCGTGGACTTATGCCGCTGACGGCGAGCCTCGTACAGACAGATGCCGGCTGCCACCGCGACGTTCAAGCTTTCCACCTGCCCGAGCATGGGAATCGAGATCAATTCATCACAAGTTTCGCGGGTCAGCCGGCGAAGGCCCTCGCCTTCGGCTCCCAGAACTATCGCCAGCGGGCCGGAAAGTCTCGCCTCGAACAGCGTCCCACCTTCGCCCTCATCCGTGCCGACTACAAAAATTCCCTTATCTTTCAATTCTCTTAGCGTTCGCGCGAGATTTGTAACAGGAATGAAAGGCACGGTTTCCGCTGCGCCCGAGGCAACTTTGTGGGCAGTGGCGTTCAAGCCGGTGGCGCGGTCCTTGGGCGCAACAATCGCGTGCACGCCCATGGCGTCAGCTACCCTGAGGCAGGCGCCCAGGTTGTGCGGATCCTGCACCCCATCGAGCACCAGCAGAAAAGCGGGCTCGGCAAGATCGTCCAGCACTTCGTTCAGCGACGCGGCGAGCGCCACGTCCTCGACGAAGGCCGCAATGCCCTGGTGCCGTCCGCCTTTGGCGAAACCATCCAGCCGCCCGGCATCGGCCTCGTGCAACGGCACCCCGGCCGCCTTGGCCAGATCCGCGACGCGGCGCGCACGGGGGTCGCTGCGCCTCGCGTCCAGGAACACTTCGAATACCGCCCCCGGCCGCCGCTTCAATGCAGCGGTCACCGCATGCAGTCCGTAGACGACTCGCCTGCCATTCATCGCGAGTCTTTTGCAGGTTCGTCGAGCACGAAATCGATTTTGGCCGTTTCGAGATCCACTCTCACGAGTTTTACCGGAATCCGATCGCCAAGCCGGAAACGTTTTCCGGTGCGCTCGCCCAGCAACTGATGCTTGGCGGCATCGAAGTGAAAATAATCGGCGCCCAGTTCCGAAATATGCACCAGGCCTTCCACGTAAACTTCGTGGAGCGCAACAAAGACGCCAAAGCTTGTGACGCCGCTGACCGTGGCCGTGAAGCGCTCGCCGATGCGGTCCTGCATGTAATAGCACTTGAGCCAGGCTTCGACATCGCGAGTGGCCTCGTCGGCGCGTCGTTCGGTTTCCGAACAATGAATGCCCAGTTCCTGCCAGTTGCCCGGTTCGTAGCGTCTGCCCGCAAGGACCGCCTTGATCGAGCGGTGGATAAGCAGGTCCGGATAGCGCCGGATCGGCGAAGTAAAGTGCGTATAAGCCTCGTAGGCCAGGCCGAAATGACCGACATTGTCCGGGCTGTATACCGCCTGCCGCAGCGAGCGCAGCATCACCGTCTGCAGCAGCTGGACATCCGGGCGCGTCTTGACCTTTTCCAGCAGCCTCGCATAGTCCTTGGCTTGAGGATTGTCGCCGCCGGTCAGTTGCAGGCCGAATTCGCGCAAAAACTCGCGCAGCGCGACGAGCTTCTCCGGCGTCGGCCCCTCGTGCACGCGATACAGCGCGGGATGATCGTGGCTCGACAGAAAATCCGAAGCGCAGACATTGGCTGCCAGCATGCATTCCTCGATGAGGCGATGGGCATCGTTGCGCTGGGTGGGGACGATACGCTCTATCTTGCCCTCGTCGTCGAAAAACATCTGCGTCTCGACCGTCTCGAAGTCGATCGCGCCGCGCAGTGCCCGGGCCTTGACCAGTCCCTGATAGAGAGCGTGCAGCACCTGGAGATGCGGCACCAGGTCGTTGAGTTCGCGCGCGGTCTCGCCCTGCGGATCTTCGATCGCCTGCGCGACCGTGGTATACGTCAGCCGCGCACGCGAATGCATCACTGCCGGGTAGAAGCGGTAAACCGCGATATCGCCGCGCGCCGAGATATCCATTTCGCACACTGTGCACAGGCGGTCGACTTTAGGCATGAGCGAACACAGGCCGTTCGACAGAACCTCCGGCAACATCGGGATCACGCGGCGCGGAAAATAGACTGAATTGCCGCGCTCCCGCGCGTCGAGGTCGATGACATCGCCGTGCTGCACGTAGTGGCTGACGTCGGCAATGGCCACCCACAGCTTGAAGCCCTTGCCGCGGCGCTCGCAATAGACTGCATCGTCAAAGTCCTTGGCAGTCTCGCCGTCGATCGTCACCAGCGGCAGGTCGCGCAGATTTTCGCGTCCCTTAAGGTCCTTCTCGATGACCCCGGAGGGAAATTTCGCAGCCGCCTTCTCGACTGCCGCGGAAAATTCGTGTGGCAGATCGTGCTTTCTCAGCGCGATCTCGATTTCCATTCCTGGATCGGCGTAATTGCCGAGTACCTCGACGATACGTCCCACCGGTTGCGCGTGGCGCTGCGGTTGCTCGATGATCTCGGCGATTACGACCTGGCCCGGTTTCGCCCCGCCGTTTGCGCCTGCCGGTATAAGGATGTCCTGGCTGATACGGCGATCCTCCGGGGCCACGACGCCGATGCCGTGCTCGTTCAGGAAGCGGCCGACCACCTTCAGGTTGGCACGCACGAGAACTTCGACAATATGCCCCTCGCGCCGACCGCGCGCGTTGATGCCACCCTCGCGGGCGACCACACGATCGCCGTGCAATACCTTGGCCATTTCACCGGGATGCAGGAACAAGTCCTCCCCCTCGCCGTCACGCACCAGAAAACCGAAGCCATCCGGATGACCCTGCACCCTGCCCTTCACCAGATCGAGCTTGTCGACCACGCAAATTGCATTCTTGCGATTGCGCATGATCTGGCCGTCGCGCTCCATTGCGCCCAGACGGCGCTCGAATGGCTCGGCTTCATGCGGCGTGATGGAAAACAGTTGCGCCATTCTGTCCACCGATACCGGAACGCCCTGTTCGAGCAGGACGTCGAGAATATGTTCGCGGCTGGGCAGCGGATGCTCGTAGCGCGATTGTTCACGCTCCAGAAAAGGATCGCGTGCGCGGATGTCCGCGGCG
>JANOGH010000463.1:0-3121 GCA_031414075.1 Betaproteobacteria bacterium
CATCCGGTGGAGGAAATCACCGTGGCAGGCAATCTCAAGGACATGTTCAGGAACATCGTCGCGATCGGCTCCGACGTAGTGGTGCGCGGCTCGCGCCAGTGCGGCTCGGTGCTGGTCGAGGGCATGACAGTCGCAGGCGAATGATGTCTCATTCGCCTGCAACAGGTTCGAGGGCCGAGGTACGAGGTTCGAGTAAAAGCATTAAGGCGGTTCCTCGGCCCTCGTACCTCGTACCTCGCACCTGGCGCGTGGAGCCATGAAGAGTCGACCTCAAACAACCGCAGCGCTTCTTCGAAGTCTGGCGGTCGCGCTTTCGTTAAGCGCGCTACTCGCCTGCGGCGAGAAACCGCCGCAGCTGCCGAAACTCGGCAGCGATGATGTCGTCCTCGCGTTCGGCGATAGCCTGACCTACGGCACCGGTGCCGGAACGCAAGAGGCTTATCCGAACGTGCTGTCGAAGCTCATAAGCCGCCAGGTCGTCGGCGCCGGCGGGCCACCGGAATTCTATGACAGAATTGCGAAAGAGCTCTCGCTGCCGCTGGAAAAGAAAGTGTTGAACCACGTATTGTTCGACCGAAGCCTGAAATCCGACCCGATCCATCCGAATGCAACAGGGTATCGCCGCTTCGCTGAGGCGCTTGCAGAACTGCTGCGCCAGTCCGGTGCGGTCTGATCCGCACCGGACTGGCCATGTCTGAGGTCCGCCGGGGCTGGATCGGTCTGGGCGGCGTGCCGCCCGGGGACAACCCACGGGCACGTGTCTGGGAACGCCGCCTGCACTGGGGAATGATCGGCGTGGCGCTGCTTTCGATCCCGGCGCTGGTACTGGAGGAGGCGACCCAGGATCCGTCGTTGCAGGCCGCCGGACGCGCGCTCGACTGGTTCGTGTTTCTGGCCTTCAGCGCCGAGTTGGCGTGGATGCTGAGGCTGACTTCGCATCGCGCGGCGTACGTGGCGCGCAACTGGCTGGACCTCGTGATCATTCTATCCGCTGGGGCAAACCTTTTCGGCTTCGAGTCGGAGTGGGTGGCGATCGCCCGGCTGCTGCGGCTCGCGCTCGTGGGCCTGCTGATGGCCCGGGTACTCGGGTCGCTGCGCGACATCTTCACGCCCAGCGGCATTCCCTTCATCATGGCGCTGGCGGCGATTTCACTGGCGCTTTCGGGTGCGGGCTTCTACTGGCTCGAACCCACGGTCCACAGCTATGCGGACGGCGTGTGGCTCGCGTTCGTCACCGGCGCGACCATCGGTTACGGCGACTTCGTGCCGACGACGACCGCCTCCAGGTTGTTTGCCGGACTGATGGTGCTGTTCGGCTTCACGCTGTTCTCGCTGGTAACCGCGAGCATTGCGGCGTTCTTCGTCGGCGAGGACGAAAAGCTGTTGCGCCGCGATATGCACCGTGACATCCGCAAGCTGCACGACGAGATCGCGCAACTGATTGGCGACGAGGAGCGCGCGCTGCGCCGCGAAATGCACGCCGACATCCGCCAACTGCGGGCGGAGGTGGCCGAGATCAGGCAGGCCATTCGCGAGGCCAGCCGCGACAAGGACTGACGGCGATGAACTTTCGATGGCACCCGTGAAAAGAATTCTCCTCGCGCTTGCTGCGATTTCCACCCTGTTCGCTGCGTCGGCCGGCGCCGCCGCACCAGAGAAAACGAAAGTCGTGCTGGCCGTGGGCGGCAAGACGACTTTATATTACCTGCCGCTGACGCTTGCCGATCGCCTGGGCTACTTCGCGGACGAAGGCCTGGATGTGGAGATCAACGATTTCTCCGGCGGATCGAGGGCACTTCAGGCCCTGATCGGCCATAGCGCCGACGTCGTCTCCGGCGCCTACGAGCACACCATCGTGATGCAGACGCTCGCGCAGAAAGTGCAGGCCTTCGTGCTGCAGGGCATGAATCCGGGACTTGAACTCGGCATCCGCAAGGACCGGGCGGCGGACTACACGTGGGCGAAAGATCTGAAGGGCATGAGAATCGGCGTGTCCGCGCCGGGATCGAGCACGCACATGCTGGTTAATCATCTGCTGGCTTCGGTCGGACTCAGGCAAGACGACGTTTCGATCAAGGTATTGCTGGCGCACAACGCTGCCGTGCGGCGGGCGCCCGTGGTGTGGATCAATCAGACCTACACCAACGTTTTCGTCGAAAAAGCGCTGCAGAAGTACAGATAGGAATGAAGAGTTCGCTGAGACTGGAGGGGGTGACCTGCACCTTTGCCGCGCGGGAGGGCAACGCCGATTACAGCGCCGTCGCGGACGTGACCCTCGCTGTGCTGGAAGGCGAGTTCGTGTCTGTAGTCGGACCCACCGGATGCGGCAAGTCCACTTTGCTGAACGTCGCTGCCGGACTGCTTGCGCCCACGCGCGGCAGCGTGACCGTGTTCGGGGAGAAACTGCAGGGCATCAACTCGCGGGCCGGCTATTTATTCCAGAGCGAAGCGCTATTGCCCTGGCGCACGGCAATGCAGAACGTAATGGTGGGTCTCGAATTCCGTGGCCTCGCCGCGCAAGAGGCGCGCTCGCGCGCCGCGCTTTGGCTCAAGCGCGTGGGGCTTGCCGCACACGGACACAAGTATCCGCACGAACTTTCCGGCGGCATGAGAAAGCGCGTCGCGCTGGCGCAGACGCTGATTCTCGATCCGAAGATCTTGCTGATGGACGAACCGTTCTCCGCTCTGGACGTGCAGACCCGCAGTCTGATGGAGAACGAACTGCTGAGCCTGTGGGCGCAGGACCGCAAGTCGGTGGTGTTCGTCACGCACGATCTCGAGGAAGCCATCTCGCTGTCCGATCGCGTCGTGGTGATGTCGGCGGGACCGGCCAGCCGGCTGATCGGCGAGTTCGCCATCGATCTGCCGCGTCCGCGCGACGTAGCCGAGATCAGGCTGACCCCGCGCTTTGTCGATTTGCACAAACTCATCTGGCAGGCATTGCGCGACGAAGTGCAGAAAGCCTATGCGCATTCGCTGGATTGAAGAGCAACTGCAAGACCTGTCACCACGGAGAACACGGAGGACACGGAGAAATGCGAGAAAGAAGCTCGACCGATAGTGGAATCGTGGTGATGGCGGCCTCCGAGGAAAATATCGGCACTCTATCCTCGAGTTGCCG
>JANOGH010000464.1:0-8399 GCA_031414075.1 Betaproteobacteria bacterium
TCTCGAAACGCTCGTGCAGGCATGCACCCTTCGCGTGGGAAACCGCCTTGTTCCAACCGGATATCGCCTGCCTCCGCTCAGCTTCAGGCAACAGCGGCAGACCATCGGTTCGTTGCTCCGGATTCTCGGCAACTGCGCGCAGGAGCACAGCGTAATAACCAAGCCAACGCTCAATGGTTTCGGAACTGAACAGGTCGGTGTTGTAATCGCACTCGACAACCAGATCCCGGCCAGTGTCCACGACGTTGATCGACATCTCGAAGTTGACGAAGCGCTTGGGGGCTTCGACAGATCCTAGGGTGAGATCGCCGAAATCATACGGCGCACCGATCTTGTCGATGTTGAAGGTAATGGAGACCATCGGCGTACGACCGGGATCCCGCTGAACGTTGAGTCTGCGTACCAGGCTGCCGAATGTGATTTGCTGATGCGCCTGGGCATCCAGAAACGTGCGTCGGACGCTCTTGAGGAAGTCCACGAACCGGGCTGCAGAATCGATCCGGCAGCGCAACGGAATCAGATTGACGCAATGGCTGACGAGGTGACCATTCTCCAGCAGAGCCTGGCCGGCCATCGGTACGCCGACAATCAGATCCTCCTGGCCACTCAGGCGTGAAACGAGTGCTTCGTATCCCGCGAGCAAGGTGACAAACAGCGTGCAGCCATGCTTTGCACCGATCCTTTTCAGAGCGGTGTACAGCGATTCGTCGAGGCGCAATTCCTGGCGCCCGGCATTGAACGTTTTCAGGGAAGGACGGGGGAAGTCGAGCGGCAGCTCGAGTACCGGGATCGTATCCGCATATTGCCGCACCCAGTAGGTTTCATCCGCCTGCGCTTGTGCGTCGCCTGTGCGCGCAGCCTCGCGCAATATGTAGTTGCGGTAAGGCGAAGCGGCCGGCAATTGCGCCCGGAGTCCGTGCCGGTCCGCGGCATAGAGGCGACCCAGATCGCTGAACAGGACCGCCGATGACCAGCCATCGCACACGATGTGGTGCACGGTGACGACAAGCCGATGCAAATCCGCGGCTTCGCGTATCAGTACGGCTCGCACCAGCGGTCCGGCCGCGAGGTCGAACGGATGCGTCGTCTCGATGCGCAGGAGGCGCTCGATCTCCGCGGCCCGGGAATCCGGTGAGTGTCCGGAAAGATCGATTACCGGCAGAACAATCTGCGACCGCCCGGAAATATTCTGGCGCCGGGTCCCGGCATCGATGCGGACGCGCAAAGCGTCGTGTCGATCCATGACCTGCCGCAGCGCATTTTGCATCGACTCCGCAAACAAGACCCCGTGCAACGTGAGCGAGAAGCACTGGTTGTAGGCGCATGACGCGTCACCTCCCATCTGGACGGCGGCCCAGATCTCCGCCTGCGATTCGGTCAGTGGCAAGACATCTGCCCCCGCCGTATCCGCAAACGGATCGAAGTCGACTGGTGTAAAGGGGGGCGCGCTGGGCTTTTCGTCTTTCATGCGTTCACGCGCTTTCACGAACCTGAAGATACTTGCCGGGGCGCTCGGGATCCGGTACGAACCAGGCATCCTTGCCTGACGAGTCGCGGCCCCGGCGCGCACCGGCAACGGGCGCCTGCTCCGCTGCGCCCGGCAGAAATTCCGCCGCCTGCATTTCCGCCAGGGTTTCCTTGAAGGCCGTGACCACGCGCTCGATATCCGCTTCGGTGTGGGCGAGGGTCAGGAAGCCGGGCCGGCCTTCCCAGATGTGTATCCCCTTTGCACGCATAAACGGGAAGAACAGGCTGGCCAACGGCAAATCGTGGGGAAAGTTGAAGCAGAACCACGACGAGAAGTGCGTGACATTGATCGGGGCGCCGATTTTCCTGGCGTGCGTGTTGAGTACTTCAACGAATTCAGTCGTGCGCAAATTCAGCGCACGTTGCAGATCGGGTCCGTCCTTTTTCAAGCGCTGCAGCACTGCGCGCGCGGAGGCGAGGGCCAGCGGGTGCCGCACGAATGTTCCCGCGAAGAATGTCACGCCGACCTCGGGGTAGGAGTCATCGCCGTAACGCCACTCGCCGCCGTCGAGGGCGTCGAGATAAGTGGACCGGCCCGCCACGACGCCGATGGGGAGCCCTCCCCCAATCACTTTGCCGTAGGTTGCGATGTCCGCGCGAACACCGAACAGGGCTTGCGCGCCGCCCGGATGGGTGCGAAATCCGGTAACGACTTCGTCGAATACCAGGGCAGTTCCCGTCTCGCTCGTGATCGCTCGCAGTTCCTGGAGGAACTCGCGCGGCTGCAGGTCGGGGCGCCGGCTCTGCACTGGCTCCACCAGCACGGCCGCCAGTTCGTGCCCGATGGCCTTGATGGTTTTCAGGGATTCCGGGCTGCCGTAATCGAGAACCACGACGTTCTCCACCATGCTGGGTGCTATGCCAGGTGCGATCGGCGTCGAACGCAACACGCCGCCGACCACAGTGGGCCGTACCAATACTTCATCGAAGATACCGTGATAGGCACCGGCAAACATGGCGATCTTGTCGCGGCCCGAAACCGTGCGCGCGACGCGGATCGCCGCAGTCACCGCCTCCGAGCCGGTACTGCAAAACGCAGCACGCTCCATGCCCGTCATGTCGCAAACGAGTCGCGCGACTTCACCGGCCAAGGGCGTTTGCGGGCCGATTTCCAGGCCCTGATCCAACTGCGCCTTGACTGCCTCACGGATGAAGTCCGGGTTGTGCCCGAACAAGATCATGCCGAAACCGTTGGTAAGGTCTATGTACTCGTTGCCGTCGACATCCCAAAGCCGGGATCCGGACGACCGGTTGACGACAATCGGATAGACCATTTCTTTCCAGATCTGCCGAAATCCAGCGACAGAACGCGGGTCCGACAAATGCGCGCGGTTGCTGGCCGTCGATTTCTTGGAACCCGCCGTTCGCCGCGTGTACTGGTCGATGAAGCCACGCAGATGCTTTTCCTGCGCCGCAGTCAGGCCGCCCATCGGCCCTTTCGCGGGCGGCCGATAAGGCCCGAATGCAACCGGTGTGCGATCGGCCGAAGGCGTGGTCTTTGCGACGATCGCGGCCGCCGCCGGCTTCGCAGCGGAAATCGGGACGGCCCTGGGAATCGAAGCCGACGGCACAGGCGCAGCAGCGCCGAGTAACCCCGCTCCGCGCAGCATGTCCAGTTGTCGTGCCATCAGTTCCAGTTGCTGCGCCATCACCTGCTGAAGCGATCCGGCATCCACGGCTCCCTGCCGAGCCATGGCGGGAGCAGCGGCAGCCGCACGCGACGTCGCGGAGATTGACGCCGCTGCCGCCGGAGCACTTCGCGCCGGCGCGGAATCGGCCGGGATCATCGACGCCAGACGGGTGGCGAGGGCTTGCAGCGTGGAGCAGTCTTCGAGCAAATCCCGGAATGAAATCTTTACCCCGAACTGCTTCTGGATCGCGCTGCTTGCCTGAGTGAGAAACAAGGAATCAAGACCGAGCTCGAGAAATGCCGAGGTTGGATCAAGGGCCGACACGTCGATCCCCGAAAGTTCGGAGAACAGTGTCTGCAGGCGCGCAATCATCTGCGCACCGCGATCGGCAGCCGGTTGTTGTGAAGCAGTCGATTCAGGCATGGCGGTCTCGTAAGGAGTGGGGTCGGGCAAAACGGTAGGTGTAGGCAGCGCTCTGGTTTCAGTTTCGCTCGTACCTGGCGTGACCCAGAGGCGTTTGCGCTCAAATGGGTACGTCGGCAGCGAAATCCGCCGATGCTTCGAATCACCCTGAAACGCAGCCCAGTCGATGCCGATGCCGGCAGCCCACATGCGACCGGCGGCGGCGAGCAGATAGTCGAGGTCGGCTGCGGACTCCTGGGCCGGATGAAGCGATGTCAGCACGAGTTGCTCCCGCGTACGCGCCGGATGTTGTCTGGCGAAAGTGGTCAGAGCCTGTCCCGGCCCCACCTCGAGCAGGACCAGACCGGGATCCATGAGCTGACCGGCACCGTCCATGAAACGCACCGCCTGCCGCATTTGCTGCGCCCAGTACGCGGGATCGATTGCTTGCGTGTCGGTGATGAGGTTGCCAGTGAGGCCGGAAACCCAGGATAGCTTGGGCGCACTGCGCGGAATCGTACGCACGAAATCGGCAAAACCCGCGACGATCGGCTCGATCATCGGCGAATGGAACGCGTGCGATGTCGGCAGCTTCTTGTGGGTGACCTGGCGGGCAGTTAGCCGCCCTTCCAGTTCCGCTATGGCGGCGTGATCTCCCGAAATCACCGTGAGCTTGGGAGAATTAAGCGCCGCCACCGTCGTCCTCGGCGTCAGGTCGGCGGCGATGTCATCCAGAGGAGCGCGGACCGCGAGCATCGATCCGGAAGGCAGGTCCTGCATCATGCGCGCGCGCCGCGCGAGCAGACGCAGCGCGTCATCGCGGCTGAACACGCCCGCGATGCAGGCGGCCACATACTCACCGAGACTGTGGCCGATCATCGCCGCAGGCTGGATGCCCCAGGACATCCACAATCTCGCCAACGCATATTCGATGACGAACAGCGCCGGCTGGGTGACGGAGGTTTGCGTGATCCGTTCCTGCGCGGCGGCGATCCCGTCATCCGGGGGATAGAGTATCGCCCGCAGGTCCTCGCCTAGTAGCGGTCGCAGGACTTCGGAACATTCGTCCACTTCGGCCCGAAAGATCGCTTCCGAACTGTACAGCGTGCGCCCCATGTTGACGTACTGCGCGCCCTGGCCGGGAAACAGAAAAGCAACGCCAGCGAGCTCGTTCTCCGCGTTGGCGGTGAACACGCGCTTCGAATCAGGCTGCGCGAGCAGCTCGATCGCGTCGCCGCGATCGCGACAGACCAGCGCGCGGCGATGCTTGAAGGCGCGGCGACCCGATTGCAGGGTGAATGCGGCATCGGCCAGATTGATGTTTTCGTCGGCGGCAAGGTGCGCCTTGAGCCGCTCGCCTGCCTGATCGAGACTTGGTGCCGAACGCGCCGACAGAACGAGCAACTGAAGGCCTCGCCCTGAATTGACCTGTTGCCGCGCAGGCGCCTCCTCCAGCACCACGTGCGCATTCGTACCGCCAACGCCGAAGGAACTTACTCCGGCGCGACGCGGTGTCGCGCCGGCCTTCCAGGGTTGCTGCGTGGCATTGACGTAGAAGGGACTATTCTCGAGATCGAGTTTCGGGTTCGGCGACTTGAAATGCAGGCTGGCGGGCAAGACCTTGTGATGCAGGGCGAGCGCGGTCTTGATCAGTCCGCCGATCCCGGCTGCCGCATCCATATGGCCGAGGTTGGTCTTCAACGACCCGATCGCGCAGAATCCCTTTTCCTGTACGCCGTCGGCACGAAACGCTTGCGTAAGTCCGGCAATTTCGACCGGATCTCCGAGCGATGTGCCGGTGCCGTGCGCCTCAACATATGAAATCGTTTCGGGATCGATGCCACCAAGCGCATGCGCCATCGAAATGACCTGTGCGTGTCCATCCACGCTTGGCGCGGTGAAACTGACCTTGTTGCTGCCGTCGTTGTTAAGCGCGGCGCCCTTGACGATGGCGTAAACCATATCGCCATCCGCCAGCGCGTCGCGAAGTCTGCGCAGTGCCACGATGCCGACACCATTGCTGAACACGGTGCCCTGCGCCTCGACGTCGAATGCCCGGCAATGGCCATCGGGCGAGGTGATCCCGCCTTCGTGCCACAGGTAGCCGCGCCGGTGCGGCAGCGTAATCGACACGCCTCCGGCCAGTGCCATATCGCACTGGTAGCTCTGCAGGCTCTGTACCGCGGAACACACTGCCACCAGCGACGTGGAACAAGCCGTCTGGATGTTGAGAGCCGGTCCCTTGAGATCGAGCTTGTAGGCAACCCGGGTCGTCAGGTAATCCTTTTCGTTGCCCATCATCGTGGTGAGCCAGCCGACTATCTCCGTCACATCCTTGCGATCGATCAGGTTCTGCAGGAAATAGTAGTTATTGCTGGCGCCGGCAAAAACGCCGATCGAACCATTGAATTTCTGTGGATCGTAACCCGCGTCTTCGAGCACCTCCCATGCGGTCTCGAGGAATATGCGCTGCTGCGGATCGAGAATTTCCGCCTCCTTCGGATTGATGCCGAAGAAGGCTGCGTCGAACATTTCCACGTCATCGAGAAGGCCGCGAGCCCGCACGTAGTCCGGGCTCTCGCGCGCGGCCATTTCCTCAGCCTGGGCAACCTCGAGTTCGTCGGCACGCATATGCGATATCGATTCGCGGCCATCGAGCAGGTTGCGCCACAGCTGCGCGACATTACGCGCACCCGGGAAGCGGCCGGCCATGCCGACAATCGCAATTCCCTCTTCCGGGTCGTAGGCTTCAGAGTAAGGCATGATTAGCTTTGTTACCTTTGTTCCCTGATAGTTCGTTGCCGGAGCATCGCTTCACGCTGCTTCTGCGCGCGATCCCGCGCCGCCACCGGTGCAAGCGTGCGCTCGGTAGCGCCGCTCAGATAACGCGCCAATGTTCGGATGGTCGGGTATTGCAGCAAGGCGACGACCGGCAGGTCGGGCTGGAGCGTCGCGCGCAACCGGCTATGCGCCTGCAGCAGCAATAGCGAATGACCTCCCAGATCGAAGAAATTATCGTCCAGTGATACGCGCTCAACACCGAATAGATTCTGCCATAGCGACGCTACGGCGTGCTCCGTTTGGTTGGTTGGGCCAGCGTAGGGCGCACGCTGTTCCGGCACTGCGGCCGCTGCCATTGCTGCCGCCTTCCCGCGCGTGCTTTGCGGCAGCATCGCCATGATTTCCGTCAGGGTGAGGCCGGGTTGCTGCCGGATGGCCCGCAATACGTGCAGGAGGTCCGTCGCAAAAGTCTTGACCACTTCTGCCTTGAACCGATCCGGCTGATAGATCAGCCGCAATCGTAAGTCCTCGTACGGAGCTACGGTGATTGTCAGTGGGTAATTGGTGGCCTCCGGAGTGGACACGGGCACCAAAACAGTGTCGCTGCCGAGTCGACGCGCAGCCTCGTCGACCTGATAGTTCTGGAATACGATCAGGCTGTCGAACAGGCGATGTCGCCACGGCACTTGTGCCCATTCCTGAATCTGCGCAAGGGGCGTGTACTGGTTCTGTGCCAGTTCGAATTGCTGCTGCTGCAAACCCGTCAACCACGGCAACAGGGATGCCGAGGACGTCAGTGCTACATGCACGGGCAGATTGTTCACGCATGGTCCCACCAGGGCTTCGATCCCGGGCAGTTCCGCCGGACGTCCCGACAGGGCGGCACCGAATACGACCGTGGGCAGGCCGCTGTAATGGCTCAGAAGTATGGCCCATGCCGCCTGCAAGATCGTGCTCAGGGTGATATGTTGAGCACGTGCGAGCGACTGCAATGCGGTCGTGGTATCACGATCCAGCACGGCAATCTCCTCGGCGACTCCTGCCGCCCGGGCCTCGAGCCCTGCGGGCGCCATGGCGAGGTTCAGCGGTGTTGGCGCCTGGAATCCGTCCAGCGCATCTTTCCAGTAGGCCTCGGAATCCGGCGCTTCCTCGCGAAGCCATGCGACGTAGCTCCGATACAGGCAAGGAGGGGCCAGACTCAACTCTCTGCCGTGGCGCAGTGCTTCGTAAGTAGTCGAGACCTCGCGGAATATCAGCGGCCACGACCAGCCGTCCACGTATAGATGGTGCGTGCTCCAAACCAGATGGTAGACCTCATCGGCGACGCGAAGCAGCGCAGCGCGCATCAGGGGTGCGTGTGTCAGGTCGAGGCCTGCTTGCCGGTCTGACTGCTTGAAAGCATCAAGGCGCGCGGCCTGCTCGGCTGGCGGCAACCCTCGCCAATTCTCCTCCGACCAGGGCAGGGACACTTGCCGCATCACGACCTGCAGGGGTTCAGGTCCGCTGTCGGATACGAAGGCGGTGCGCAACATGGAGTGGCGTCCCACTACCTGCTCGATCGAGCGCCGCAGGAGGGCCGGCGCGACGGCGCCTTCCAGGCGAAAATGCCATTGCTCGAATCCGAGATCCGAGCGGGTGCTTTCCATGACGTAGAAAAGCCGCTGCATCGGGGAAAGCGGATAGACGTCCTCGAAATCCGGATAGCGCCTCCAAAGCGCATCGACACCGGCCTGGTCGAGCACCGCAAGCGGAAAATCGGATGGCGTACGACCACCGACGCCGTCGCTCAGGCAATGCGCGATGATTGTGCGCAGCGCCGCGATGAAATCATGCGCTACGCGCTCGATGGTCTCGCTGCGATGGATTTTCGGGTGATGTATCCAATCGACCTCGAGTTGGCCTTCGCGCACCAGGCAGAGTACCTCCAGCGCGTGCGTGCGCCGCGCCGCGGGGCTGTGCCATGGGCCGGAGGATTCGTGGGCGAAAGTGAAAAGGTTCGAGCCCGCCAGCAACTGGTCGAGCTGACCGAGATAGTTGAACAGAAGATCGGACTTTGGC
>JANOGH010000465.1:0-2603 GCA_031414075.1 Betaproteobacteria bacterium
CTTGCCGACCTCGCCCTTGGCAAGCGAAGGGATCAGGATCTTCATCTCCGGAATCATGTCCTTCTCAGCAAGCCATCCCAGGTCGCCGCCCTGCTCCGCACTCGGCTTGTGGTCGGAGTTGGCCTGCGCCAGTCGGGAGAAATCGGCATCCTTCGACTGCGCTCGCCTGGCGATGTCCTCGGCCTTCTTGCGAAGTTTGTCGGCATCGGCCTTGGGGGCATCCTTCGGCACGGCCACGAAAATCTGCGCGAGCCGGAACTGCCGCGGTACGGCGAACTCCACCTGATTGGCGTTGTACGCGGCGAGCAGTTCCTGTTCGCTTGGATATTCGGCCGGCGGTTTGGCCAGATCATTCATGTAGCTCGACACGAGCACCTGTTCGCGAGCACGTTCCATTTGGGCGACAACCTCGGGGCGGCGGTCCCATCCCTTGGTGCGCGCTTCTTCGATCAATGCACGTCGAAACACTTCGGTGCGCACCAACCGGTCCATCGCCTGGGGCGACGTCAGCAACTGGTCACGCACCTCTTTCGGCTGTGTTTCCACCAGACGCCGCACGTCCGACAGGCGCACCTCGGTCGTGCCCAGTTTCGCCACCACGTCATCGCCGGGATCCTGTGGGAGCACCGACAGCGGTACGAAGAGAATCGCTGCGCCGGCAATCATCCACGCGAACCTCATTGCGCCACCACCGGCTTGGCCATTTTCTGAGCGTCGAGTTTGTCGCGATATTCCTGCCTCAGATTCTCCATTTTCACCCTTTCATTTTGCGTAAACGGCTCGGCTTGCTTGAGCGCATCCATCAGGCCCTTGTCGCGGTAGCGCTGCAAAAGTTCGCCGCCGAGCCGGACCAGCTCCGCGTTCTTGTCCCCGCAGGATTGGATCATTCTGGCCTGGCGCGCGACAATCTCGCGCTGCTCTGCGGTTTTCGCGTCCAGCACCTTTGCTTCAGCCTCTTTTTTCCCGATAGTCCCGAGACTCTGGCGGTAGTCGTCGCCGGACTTGTCCGCCCTTTCGCGCTCCTGTGCGAGACGGATTCCGAGTGCCGCCAGTTCGGCTTTCTTCTGTTCCAATTCCTCATTGTTGCGCTTCAGTTCGCCTTCTGACTGTTTCGAGCCGGTCTCTACTTTCTTCAACCGTGCCTGCAGACGCTTGATCTCCTTGTTCTTGTCCGCACTTTCTTTTTCTGCTTTTGCCCTGGCCTGCTCCAATTCAGCTTTCTGCTCGCCGAATTCGCGTTGCTGGATTTGCAGGCGGCGCAGCGCTTCCTTTGCCCGCTTGTCCTCCTGCTGCGCCATGGCCGGGCGTGCCATCGCGCAGATTGCGACGAGGAAGCTCAGGCCGAGTACCACGCCCGTCAGTCCCTTTGGCGCACCGGTTGCCATCGTCAAAACTCGGCGCTGAGGTCGACCTGCAACACGTCGATCGCGAGAGGTGCCTGATCGATTGCGTTTGCAGTGAACCACCTCGCCCGCACCTGCATCCCACGCGCGATGCCGTAAACTCCACCTATGAACCAGCCTTTTGCATCAGTCCCGCCCAGATGGAAATCTGAATCGGTGAAACCGTCCACCACGGCATCCGCCTGGAGATATTTGTAGCCACCGAAAGCCTCCCAGCTCCCGCGTCTGTTCCGGTCGCCTGCGCCAACGGTCAGGCTCAACTGGTATCCCGTTGTTCGCGGTTCCTGGGTAATCAGTCCACCGGTTCGGGCGCTGACTTCGCCCGCGTTGTAGCCTATGTTCTTCACGTAGTCGGCCGTCAGCGAGACGTTATAGGGTTTGAACTCCGCCAGATCGACTACACCGGTAATGTTGAGCTCCCGAAAATCCGCTGCCAGGCCAAGCAGCGGATTGCCGCCGTCGGTGACAATGTTGAACACCGTATTGCCCTTCTGCACGAACTTGGGAAGGGAGCTGCGATTGGCCGGATCGATGGTCGGGCTGTTGAAGGCGCCGGCGATATTCGTGAATTCATACAGCGCCAGGCCCAGCTTCATGCGATTTCCTCCGGCAAAGATCTGTTCTGCTCCGACTTGCGCCCCGTACAGCCATTTGTCCCGCCCGCAGTTGGAGGTTTGCGTAGAGTTTGTGCAATTGATGTTTTCGACCGGAAACGCACCCAGAGTCGCGAAGCCTCGAGTGCCTGCCATCAGATCGTGCCTGAATGTGACTGCAGCGCCCTCGAAGCTCAGGTCGTCGTCCCATATCAGATTCGTATAGAACCAGGGATTGGGAATGCGTCCGCCAATGATCGTGACCCAGGATGCCGGATCGAGCTTCAGATAGGCTCGGTCCAGGGCATAGTTGTAGCGGTTGAAATAATTGCCGAGCGTCTGATCGACGGAAACGGGATTGGAACTCGTGCCCGTGGTGAGCCGCAATCCCGTGGTTGCCCAATCATTGATTTTCGCATCCATGCCGAGCCGAAGCCGCATGCGCCAGAGCTCGCTGTTCTCCGTGGTGTTATACAAGACAAGTCCGCCTCCTGCATTGGTGTCCTGAACGTTCACATACGGCGCATTGCCTTCACTTAGTTGGTTGTACTGGTAGCGCAGTCTGATGTCCCCGTAGAATCTGAATCGATTCACCCATTCGGGCACC
>JANOGH010000466.1:0-8027 GCA_031414075.1 Betaproteobacteria bacterium
ATGCCGAGCGAGCCGAGCGGGTCGATGTTCTCGACGCGAATGTCCTTGTTCTTGCGCAGCAGCGGGATCAGATCGGGCGGCAACTGCTCCCACCAGTCGACCTCGCCGGCGCTGAGCGCTGCCGCAGCGGTGGCCGAATCCGGGATGTAGATCCACTCGACTCGATCCACCTTCGCGACCTTGCCGCCGGCGGCCCAGGACGGCGCCTCCTTGCGCGGCACGTAGTCGGTGTTCCTCACGTAGATGACCTTGTTGCCCGGCACCCATTCTTCCTTGACGAACTTGAACGGGCCCGAGCCGATCACCTCGGTGATGTTCTGGAATGCGTCGGTTCTGGCGATGCGCTCCGGCATGATGAAGGGTACATTCGACGACAGCTTGCCCAGGGCGTCCAGAGTGAGCGGGAACGGTTTCTTGAGCCTGAGCTTGAAGGTTTTGTCGTTGACCGCCGTCCACGACTCGGTCGACTGCGCGAGTTTTTGGCCGAGCGAATCGCGCTTGCCCCAGCGGTCGATCGACGCGATGCAATCGGCCGAGCGCACCGGCTGGCCATCGTGGAACTTGAGCCCATCGCGCAGCGTGAAGGTGTAGGTGAGCTTGTCGCGCGAGAGCTCCCACTTGTCCACCATTTGCGGCCGGACCTGGAATTTGGCGTCGGTCGCGAACAGCGTGTCGTACACCATGTAGCCGTGGTTGCGCGTGATGTAAGCGGTGGTCGCGATCGGATCCAGGATGCGCAGATCGGCCTGCGGAATAAACTTCAGGACCTTTTCCTGCGCCGCAGCCGAACTCGCTGCCAACGCGAGGGCCAGCACGAACGCGCGAAGCGAAGCGGGTACGACCTTCATGGCGATCTCCCCTACGAGGAACATGCTGTCAAGCTGCACCGATGCACGAATTCCACTTTAGTCCTGCGGCCGACAGATGTATAGGTCGCGGCGGGTGCAGGGTGGAAGCGCGGCTGCCGGAAGTGTTTGAAGGCTTCCCACAATTGTAAGGAGCGCGTCCGGCAGCTTGCGGGTACCATGTGCGGCGGGGAGCAGGCGATGCTTTCGACCGGGCGCGGGTTGACGGCTGCGCCGAAAATGCCGACGTGCGTGCAGGATACTTCGGTAAGAACTGAGGAGGAAGACGACATGACGGCGCAGGTGAACGCGATCGAACTCACCAGACAGATCGTGCGCATGAATACCATCAATCCGCCCGGCCAGGAGGAGCCATGCGCTCGTCACCTCGGCGCCCTGCTGGAGAGGGGCGGGTTCAGGGTCCGATATCATGAGCTTTCGCCGCAGCGCGCCAGTCTGGTGGCGACCATCGGCGGCACCGCTGACAAAGCGCCACTGTGCTTCACGGGACATATCGATACCGTTCCGCTCGGCGCGGCGACGTGGAAGATGGATCCGTTCGCCGCCGATACGGAGGGTGGCAAGTTGTACGGGCGCGGGACCAGCGACATGAAATGCGGCGTCGCGGCTTTCGTCGCAGCCGCGCTGAACCTGGCAGACAAACTGGCCCGCTCCCCCGGTTTGGAGCTGGTGATTACCGCCGGTGAGGAAACCGGTTGCGAGGGTGCGTTTCATCTCACACAGAAAAGCGGTGCGCTGGGTCGAGCCGGCGCCGTCGTGGTCGGTGAACCGTCATCGAATTATCCATTCGTCGGCCATCGCGGCGCTTTCTGGTTGAATGCGCGCACTCGTGGCGTCACCGCGCATGGCTCGATGCCGGAAAAAGGCGTGAACGCGGTATTCAAGGCGGCACGCGCTGTTGCGATTCTGGAGAAATTCCGCTTCACCAGCCCGCCGCACCCCTTGATGGGCCAGGCCACTCTCAACGTCGGCACCATTCGCGGCGGGCTCAACATAAACTCCGTCCCTGACGAAGCCGTGATCGGCGTCGATATCCGTACTGTGCCGGGTATCAAGCATGCGCAGTTGAAAGCCGAACTGATGCGCCAGCTGGGAGAAGAAGTCGAGCTCGAAATCATTCTCGACCTGGAGAGTGTTTCAACCGAACCGACGCATCCCTGGATCCAGGAAGTCTTTGAGGTGATGCGGCCATTTCTCGGTGATCGGCCGCAGCCACGGGCGGCAACCTACTTCACCGACGCCGCTGCGCTCAGCGTCGCGTACGGCACGCCTCCCACCGTGATCCTCGGACCGGGAGAAGCACAGATGGCACACCAGACCAACGAATATTGCGTTGTCGATCGTGTCACAGAAGCCGTTGCCGCCTACGAGGAGATCGCGCGGCGCTGGTGCGGCATCTGATGGCGCGGGATTTATTTTCCGCCAGCGCTCCGGCGCAACGCATTGCGGCGTTGCTCGATGACGGATCGCTGGCGCGCAGCCAGGCGCATGGAGCGCTGATCGCCGGTAATGGCACCATCGGCGGTCGCGAAGTGACTGTTATCGCCACCGACAGGCAGGTAGCAGGTGGATCGATTGGTGTTGCCGAGGCCGAGGCCGTGTCGACGCTGCTGGAGCAAAGCCATTGCGCGGCTCGACCCTTCATTCTTTGTCTGGACTCCGCCGGTGCACGGCTCGATGAAGGCCTGCCCGCATTGGGCGCTTTTCGTCAGCTCTATCGCCACGTGCTCGATTTGCGGCTCGCTGGCCTCCCGCTGCTTGGTCTGATCGGACGCGACTGCTTCGGGGGCGCGAGCATGCTCGCCGCGACCTGCACAAGACGCATTTACTGCGAAGCCTCCCGGCTTGCCATGTCGGGGCCGGCCGTTATTCAGGCGCTGGGGGGCACCGCCGAGCTCGACGCAACGGACACCGGCGCCGTCACGGCGTTGATGGGCGGCGCGGCTCGTGCGCATCTCATGCAATCGGATCATTTGTGCGAAGACTCCTTCGACGCCTATCGTCAGGCGGCGCGCGACTGGGTCGCTGATTGCGATGCCACTGTGCAACTCAACCTGCATCATCAGCACACCCGCCTCGGCACCCGTCTGCTTGCGCACGGCATGGCGCCTTTGCCGCCCGAACGTGCAACAGGGGAATTGCCCATGCTGCTCCAGGAGATCATTCCGCAAGGCGTAGCAGTTCACAAGATGGATGGCGTACTCGTCGGGCGCAACGGCAAAAGCTCGCCCAATGCTTTCTTTGGATTTATCGACGGTACCCCGGTGGGCGCGCTGGCGGCATGGACCCTGGCGGGTGAGTGCCTTGCATTGGCTGACGAACGTCCCGGCGAATCGGTAACGGTTTTTCTGGATTCTCCGGGCCAGGCGCCAACTTTGCGTGACGAACGCGTCATGCTTTCCGAGTATGTTGCACATCTCGCGCTGGTACTGTCGTCGTTACGGCAACACGGACACCGGGTAACGTTGCAGGTACTCGGCGATGCGGCCGGCGGGATCTATGTGGCGTTGGCCGCGCCGGCCACGCGTGTGGTTGCGTTGCCGGGTGCCAACGTCCAGGTGCTCCCGCCGGCCGCTACCGCTCTCGTCTTGCGTCGGCATAGTGAACCGGGTGGCATCGAGGACTATATTCGCGCCGGCGTGATCGATACTCTCATCTGAGCGATCGATGACAGCGAATTTCTATGCCGCAGTGGCGGCTCCGATCAGTTCCGATCGCGAACGCCTGTTCCTGGAAACCGACGACAGCCGAACCTATACCCGCGCCGATCTGGCGCAGGAATCAGCACGATTTGCCCGCACGATGCTCGGCGCCGGCGCGGTGCGCGGTGATCGCGTCGCGGTGCAGGTCGACAAATCCCCTGCTTCCCTGTTTCTCTATCTGGGTTGTCTGCGCGCCGGGCTGGTCTACCTGCCGCTCAACACGGCCTATCAGCGCGGCGAGTTGTCGTATTTCCTGGGCGATGCCCAGCCCAAGGTCGTCGTATGCAGACCGCAATCATTCGAACTGATGCACGAAATCTCGGCCGGGCACGCACAGGTATTCACGCTGGATGAAGAAGGTCGCGGCTCGCTGGCCGATGCCGCGGCGGCGCTTCCCGGCGAATTCGAAACGGTCGATTCCGAGCCCGACGATCTCGCCGTCATCATCTACACCTCGGGTACCACCGGCCGCTCCAAGGGCGCGATGGTGACCCATCGCAATCTGCTGTCCAATGCCCGCGTGCTGGTGGACTGCTGGGGATTCAGCGATCGCGATGTGCTGTTGCATGCGCTGCCGGTTTTCCACATCCATGGACTGTTCGTCGCCAACCACTGTGCGTTGCTGTCTGGCGCCAAGTTGCTATGGCACCGGAAGTTCGATCCAAAACTGGTACTGCGCGATCTGGCGCGTGCCACCGTCATGATGGGCGTGCCGACGTTCTATACAAGGCTGCTGGCCGAACACGGGTTCAACCGCGAGGCCTGCCGCAGTGTGCGCCTGTTCATCTCCGGCTCCGCTCCCCTGCAGATCGAGACGTTCGAGGAGTTCCGGAGACGCACCGGGCAGTCCATCCTGGAACGCTACGGCATGTCCGAAGCCGGCATGATCTGCTCCAACCCGCTGGATGGAGAGCGTCGCGGCGGCAGTGTCGGTTTTCCGCTTCCGGGTGTATCAGTCAGAGTGACGGACGACCATGATCGTCCGCGGCCTCGCGGCGGGGTCGGCGGCATTCAGATCAAAGGTGAGAATGTATTTGCCGGTTACTGGCGCATGCCGCAAAAGACCCGCGAGGAATTTACCGCGGATGGCTACTTCCGCACCGGCGATGTCGGTGTGTTTGAAGCCGACGGTCAGGTTTCCATCGTCGGGCGCGCCAAGGATTTGATCATCAGCGGAGGCTATAACGTCTATCCCAGGGAAATCGAACTGGCGCTCGACGCGTTGCCTGGCGTGACGGAGTCCGCCGTCATCGGCATCCCGGACCCTGATTTCGGCGAGACTGTTACCGCAGTCGTCGTCGCCAGGAAAGATGCAAAGCTCGATCCGGCGGCGCTACTCGCGGAACTGAAAAAGAACTTTGCCAACTACAAAGTGCCGAAGCGGGTGTACCTTGTCGAGGACCTGCCGCGCAATGCGATGGGCAAGGTGCAAAAAGCGGTGTTACGCGAGCGCTACGGTAAGTAACCTTGGCCGGGTTCACCGAGCTCGAAAATCTCGACCGGATCGCCGACAGCCTCGCCTTGCCGGCTGGTTCAAAGCGCGTTGATCAAATCAGGGACCACAAAATCCTGGTAGCGAGAATGAACAGGATGACCGCGAATATCCGTTTCAGTCTCGTTACCGGCATGCTGTGCGCCATCCTTGCACCCCACGGTACCGTGACAAACGTGCCGATCACGATCCCGGCCAGCGCCGGCAGGTAAACATAGCCGAGGCTAAGCGCCGGCAGGTGATCCTTGCCCAGTCCCATAACTATGAAGCCGACAGTTCCGGCAAGGGCGATGGGCAGGCCGAGCGCTGCAGAAGTTCCGATCGCCTGACGCATCGGCACGTTGCAAAGGCTCATCAACGGGATGGTCAGTACCCCGCCGCCGACGCCGACCAGGCTGGAAATGATGCCGACAATAACAGCGACCACGGTCATACCGGCATTGCCCGGAAGCTGCCGCGTCGGCCTCGGTTTTGTATTGACGAACATTTGCACTGCCGAGTAGTAGACGAAGATGACGAAAAAGATGGCGAGATACTTCGATTCCAGCTGATCGGCAACGACCGTGCCGAGCAAAGTACCGATGACCAATCCCGGCGTAGCCAAGCGCAGGATCTTCCAGCGCACTGCGCCGTGCTTGTGGTGAGCCCGCAAGCTGGAAATCGAAGTGAAGACAATGCTGGTGATGGACGTGCCGAGCGCCAGATGCAATAGGCGATCCGCCGGAAAGCCCTGCAACGTAAACAAATACACCATCAGGGTGACCAGGATCAATCCGCCGCCGATGCCGAGCAAACCGGCGAAGAAGCCGACGAACAAGCCCATCAACAGGTAAATGATCCACCATTCCATGAGGGAAACTTGCCTAGAGCAGCTTCATGATGAACTCCCCTTGCCGGGAATCCACCGGCGTGACCGACAGGCGGTTGCCGCGCTGGAGTACCCGCATTGACGCGAGCTCCGGATGCGAGCGCAGTTGCGCAAGCCCGAGCACGCGGGTTTTCCTGAGCAGGGTTACGTCGACGTTGAACCAGCGCGGGTTGTCCCGCGACGCTTTGGAATCGAAGTATTCGCTCTTGCGATCGAACTGGGTTTCGTCCGGATAGGCGAGCTTCGAAACCTTTGCGATTCCCGCGATGCCGGGCTCCGGGCAGCTTGAGTGGTAGAAGAAAACGCGGTCGCCGACAACCATCTGGCCGCACATGAAATTGCGCGCCTGGTAATTGCGTACCCCCCACCAGGCTGCAGTTTTTCCCGGTGCCTGAGCCAGATCATCGACGCCGAAAACACCGGGTTCGGATTTCATCAACCAGTAGTTCATGCTTGCGCCGCGCAAAAAAAAAGCTCCGGAATTCCGGAACTCTGTCGGATCGACGGGCTCCCGCAAAAAACGCCAGAGTCACTCGAATCCGCTGACTACTTCGGAAAGGGTGCCCCCCACGATTTTCGTCAGGCCGGCATCTTGAACCTAGGGTTCAAGTCGGTCGCTTTCCGAGCACATCAGGCGCTTCCCGCTGGGACGCGCACAACAGCGCTACTTTAGGCAGCAACCAAGGTAATTAACATTGGCTCAAAGAATTACAGCCTGACAAACACCGCAGGGGGCATTGACTGGTGTCAGAACAACTCATCCTGACCGTTCATAGCCTGGTCGATGGCTGCCTGCATGCTGAAGATTCTACGCTTAAACTCACCGACATCAAATCCGCCTTCCATGCGGGTGGACAGATGCTCGTGAGCAATGTTCAGTGCGGCCATGATCGCGACGCGCTCCACGCCGATGACTTTTCCGGCATCGCGGATTTCGCGCATCTTGTTGTTCAGGTATTCGACCGCCTTGGTCAGGTCCTTCTGTTCGTCCTCGGCGCAGGCGATGCGAAACTCGCGTCCCATGATGCTTACATCGAGGCCGCCCTTGCTATGACTGCTCATTCTGCGCCGTCCGGAATCTGCGTCAGCAAGGCCTCAAGACGGGCCTTGGCCGTGGCCACCTTTTCCGACAGAAGCTTGTTCTCGGCCTGAACCGAAGCCAAATTCTGCCGCAGCTGGGAATTGTCCGCGCGCAGTTTCTGCGTCAGCCGAACGAGTTGGCTGATCTTGTCGTCGAGGCTGGTAAGTTCGGCTTCCATGAGCACACTATAGTTATGAAAACCGTGAAAAGTCAACTGCTAACAGATTTTTTTGAATGTGCTTTAGCATATGTAATGTGGCTTGCTCCGGCCGACCTCGGGGCGACCGGGAAACAGACCGCTTCAAGCATCCGTCCGACCCCTATGGCGAGATCGGTCTGCCGACAGGTTAGAATCTGGGCACGTTCTCGGGTGCCCTGATCAATTTTCTTTGGCGGGGTCAAACGGGAAACAGGTGCGCGTCCGCCAGTTTCTGATTCAAAACGGCGCAATTCCTGTGCTGCCCCCGCAACGGTAAGCGACTGCTGGGGCGTGTCTCGATGCCACTGTGAAAGCTGGCCGGATCATCGGCAGCTTCATGGGAAGGCGACACGCCCGAAGCGCAAGCCCGGATACCGGCCCATTGGACGCGAACGGAGATTCCGCGCGGGGCGGGCATCCGGTGTCGGCATCCCCTTCACCAGCCTTTCGCGTTGCGGAACTCCCTTTTTAAAACTCGCGCATGCGGCGGGCTTGCGCACCAAGGGAGCGGCAATGGAAAAAAAGCAGCCTTACGTCTTGTTGACTATCTTGCTGGCCAGTACCAGCGTCCACGCGCAAAAAACCCCGGATCTCGTTGCCGATGAAGTCGTGGTAACGGCCTCGCGTTTCGAGGAGCAACCCGGCGATCAACCAATCGGCGTGACTGTGATCACCGGCGAGGAAATCCGCGACAGCGGCGAAACATCACTGCCCCGGTTGCTGGCGCGTCAACCCGGGGTTTTCGTGGACCCGACAATAGTACGTCAGCTGGAAGATCTCCTCGTAGATGTACTCGAGGTCTTCAGGCCGCAGGCCAAA
>JANOGH010000467.1:0-3593 GCA_031414075.1 Betaproteobacteria bacterium
GTCTGGTTGATCTCGATCTTGACCTTGCCTGTCTTCACGACGTCGAATAATTCGTTGGCGGCCGCTTCCAGGTCTTCGCGACGTGCGGTGTAGGTCATCAGCGTCGGGCGCGTGACATACAGCGAGCCTTTCGCCGCCAGCAGGTTGAGGTCGAACGCAGAAACAGGGCCGGAACCATTGCCGAACACAGCCAGCAGGCCGCGCGGCTTCAGGCAGTCGAGCGAGCCCGCGAAAGTGTCCTTGCCGACCGAATCGAACACCACCGGCACTTTCGCGCCGCCGGTAATTTCCTTCACGCGCTCGACGAAGTTCTCGCGCGTGTAGACAATGGTGTGGTCGCAGCCGTGCGCCTTTGCGATCCTGGCTTTCTCGTCGCTCCCGACGGTGCCGATCACTGTCACGCCGAGCGCCTTGAGCCACTGGCACGCAATCAGGCCAACGCCACCGGCGGCGGCGTGGAACAACACGGTCTCGCCCTTCTGCACGCGGTAGACGCGGCGAATCAGGTATTGCACGGTGAGACCCTTAAGCATCATGGCCGCGACTTCCTTGTCGGAAATGCCGGCCGGCACCTTCACCAGTTTCTCGGCGGGGATCAGGCGCACGTCCGCGTACGCGCCGGGGGGACCGCCCGCATAGCCGACGCGATCGCCGACTTTGACGTGAGTTACGCCGTTACCGACGGCCTCCACGACGCCCGCGCCCTCCAGGCCAACACCACTCGGCAGCGCCAGCGGATACAGGCCGGAACGATGATAGGTATCGATGAAATTCAGGCCGATTGCGGTGTGTTTGACCCTGGCCTGGCCGTCGCCTGGCTCGCCAACGTGGACGTCGTCGACTTGAAGGACTTCAGGCCCACCGGTCTTGTGGAATCGTACGGCTTTCGTCATTGCTCGCTCCTAAGATTATGTATTGATACGTCCTATTGTCCGGGACGCCCAACTTCGCAGCACAATGCTGCGCTCCCGCATGCCCTGTATTCTATCAGCCGAGTCGACGAGCAGATGCCCGCCGCACGCGACGGCGCCACCACCAGATCATGAGCGGCGAAACCCATACCGCGACCGTGACCAGTCCAAGCGCCCCGGCGATCGGCCGATTGAAGAACGCGTCAAAGTGCCCGTCCGCCTTGATCAATGAAGTGACGAAGTTCTCTTCCAGCATGCGGCCGAGCACCGCGCCGAGAATGACCGGGGCCACCGGAAAGTCGTTCTCCTCCATGACGAACGCCAGGACGCCGAATGCCAGCATGACGCCTATGTCGAAGGCGGAATTGTTGATCGCAAACGCCCCGACGGTGCAGAACAGCAGGATTACCGGCATCAGCACCGAGCGCGGCACCTTGAGCACCTGTTTGTAACTCTTGATCGCCAGTACGCCGAGCGGCAGCATCAACAGATTGGCGAGAAAGAACACGATGAACACCGCATAGATGTTTTGCGGATCGTTGATAAATATCATCGGGCCGGGATTCATGTTCTTCAGGTACAGCACGCCGATGGCGATGGCGGTAATGGAATCGCCGGGAATCCCGAATACCAGCGCCGGAATCCACGCGCCGGACAGCGCGCTGTTGTTCGCCGCCCCGCTCTCGATCACACCTTCGACGTGGCCGGTGCCGAACTTCTCCGGTTGCTTGGAGAATTTCTTCGACATGGCATACGACATCCACGCCGCGATATCAGCTCCCGCACCCGGCAGTGCGCCGATCAGTGTGCCCAGGGCGCTGCCACGCAGGGTCTGTACCGGATACTGGCGCACCAGTGCCCACTGTCCCTTGAAGATGCTGCCGAACTTTTCCTGCGCGAGGTGCAGGGGCCGCTCGATCGATGTCACATAGCGCAGGACTTCTGACACGGCGAACAATCCGACCATCATCGGGATCAGGGTGATGCCACCCATCAGATTCGGTTGGTCGAAACTGAAGCGCGGAAACGCGGCCGGGTTCTCCATGCCGACGGCGGCTATCAGCAAGCCGATCAGCAGAGAGACAAAGGCCTTGAGCACGTTTTTCGACGCGATGAAGATCGCGCAGGTCAGTCCCAGCAGCACCAGCCAGAAGTATTCGAAGGAACTGAATTTCAGGGCGACATCGGCGAGCGTCGGGGCCGCAGTCACCAGTACGATGGTGCCGAAGATACCCCCTATTACGGAAAACACCAGCCCGGCGCCGAGCACCACCTCAGCCTGGCCTTTTTGCGTCATGGCATAGGCTTCGTCGCAGTAAGCGGCCGACGCCGGCGTGCCGGGGATCCGTAGTAGCGCGCCGGGAATGTCCCCGGAGAAAATTGCCATTGCGGTTGCGGTGACGATCGCCGCGACCGCGGGCACCGGCGGCATGAAGAATGTGACCGGCACCAGCAGCGCGGTCGCCATCGTGGCGGTAAGGCCGGGGATCGCGCCGACGAACAGCCCATACAGCGCCGACGCCCCGATCACCATCAGAACATAAGGTTCGAATACCAGCCCGAAAGCCTGGATCAGATGTTCCATGCCCTTACCACGCCCAGGACTGCAGCAGGCCCCATGGCAAAGGCACGCCCAGTCCCTTGTAGAAGATGAAATGGATCAACACCGAGACGCCGATTGCGATCACCGGCACCGCCCACGCGCGAACGCGCAGAACCACGAGCAGCGCGCCGAGCAGCAGCGGCGCGCAGACGAAGAAACCGAGCGTCTCGACCAGGAGGCAGTACGCCAGAAGGCCCAACGTGACGATCGCGAAGCTTGCCACCCGCCGCGGCGCGCGAAACCAGTCCGGCAGTTCGATCCACGGCGTGCCCGCCCTGCGGCGCGCCGCCTGAATGACGAAGATCGCGCCGCAGATTGCCAGCCCGGCCGCGATGAGTTGCGGGAACAGCGCGGGGCCGACCTGATCGCCTGGCATCTGCGGGAATCCCCGCGCATTCCAGAAAATCGCGCCCGCAAACGCGATCAGCCCGGTGCCGACGAGGGAGTCATTGAATTTCACAAATTCAGGGATGAGGCGCTAGGCGCGAGGCACTAGGGACGAATGAAGGCACCTGAAGTAGACCAAGAATCACTGGCGTGGCATGAAATGGATTGAAGGACATGGCGCGTAGTAAGTTTTTACCTCGCGCCTAGTGCCTCGCACCTCGCGCCTGGTTTATTTTTATTGCGTCATCCCGAATTTCTTCATCAGCACGCCGTTCTCGGCGTCGGTCTTCGTCATCATCGCCGCGAATTCCTGCGGCGGAAGATAACGCATGCCGAATCCGCGCATGGTCATAAATTCCCGGTATTCCTTGCTGTCGTAGGCCTTCTTGATTGCAACGATCAGTCGCTCCTCGATCGCCTTCGGCAGGTTCTTCGGCGCGGCGATCCCGCGCCAGACGCCGCTCAGCCATTTGCTGCCGGTTGCCGCCTTCAGCGTAGGCACGTCGGGAAAAAGCTGCGATGGCGCTTCGTCCATGATGGCGAGGCTGCGGACCCTGCCCGCTTCGATCAACGCGCGGCCTTCCGGATGGGAGCCGCTCACAATTTCCACGCCGCCCGCCGCCAGTTCCTGCAACCCGGCTGCGTTGCTGACGCTCGGTACCCAGGGAACGGAGGCCGGATCGATCTTCAGG
>JANOGH010000468.1:0-6108 GCA_031414075.1 Betaproteobacteria bacterium
CCCGGCTGCTCGACGAACTGCAGGCGGCCGGCAAGACGCTGGGGTTGCAGATCAAACCACTGGATGCCCGGGACGCCGGTGAAGTCGACACGGCCCTGCACTCGCTACGGCGCGGCACTCCCGACGCGTTGATCGTTTCCGCGGAGCCTCTGTTCATGGCGGCCAAGGTGCCGATCGCCCGGGCGGTGCGCACGCTCAAGCTGCCGGCGGTGTTTCCCTGGAGGGAATACCACGACGAGGGGGTGTTGATGTCCTATGGGCCGAACTTGACGGCCACCGGACGTCAGATGGCCGGCTATGTAGACAAGATACTCCGCGGCGCCAAGCCCGCTGACTTGCCTATCGAGCAGGCCTCGACGTACGAGCTGATCATCGATCTGCGAATCGCGCGCGCAATGGGGCTGAAGGTGCCGCAATCGCTGCTGGCCCGGGCGGATGAGGTGATGCGATGAACCGCCGCATGCTGCTCCGCATACTGGCCCTGGGTTCGGCCGCCGTCGCCGCGCGTGTTGGCGCGCAGCAACCCGGTCGGGTGCCAGTCGTCGGCATGCTGATCACCCACCCACCGGTGACCGACAAGGTTGTGCAGGGCCTGCGCATCGGGCTGCGGCAGTATGGCTACGAGGACGGGCGGAGCGTCAAGCTCGAGGTGCGCACTGCGCTGGGTCAGCTCGACCGGGTGCCGGGGCTTGCGCAGGCGCTCGTTCGCCTGCCGGCGGATGTGATTGTGTTAGTCAATGAGCCGGCGCTGCGTGCCGTCAGGCAGGCGACTACCACCATTCCCATCGTGATGGTCGGCTACACGGACGATCCGGTCACCCGGGGCTGGATTGAAAGCTACCGGCGCCCCGGGGGCAATGTCACGGGCATCTTCAACGTCAATTCGGCGTTAACCGGCAAACGTCTGGAAATGCTGAAAGAGACGCTGCCGAAGGTATCGCGCGTGGCGGTGTTTTGGGATCCCGCCTTCGGCCAGCGCTCGCTCGAGGAATTGCGGCGCGCGGCTGAGCTCCTGCGGGTGCAGCTTCAACCCATCGAAGTTGTGGGTCCGGAAGGCCTCGATGGCGCCTTCAAGACTGCGAAGCGAGACAACGCCGGTGCGGTCATGCTGCTGTGGTCTCCCGTGTTCTATCTCCAACGAGCCCGCGTTGCGGGGCTTGCGCTGGAAGCCGGGCTGCCGACCATTTCCGACCTGGATGTCGTCACCGAGGCCGGGGGCCTGCTTTCTTACGGATCCGACAGTTACTTCCCCTTCGAGCGCGCGGCCTATTTCGTGGACCGCCTGCTGAAGGGCGCCAAGGCGGCGGACCTGACGGTGGAGCAGATCTCGAAGCTGAAGCTGGTCGTGAATCTGAAAACTGCCAAGGCGCTCGGTATCACCATTCCGCAGTCGATCCGGATCCGAGCTGACGAGGTGATCCGGTAATGTGCTACAGGAGAACGTTTGACCATAAAAGTTGACCATGGTAGCTTGCCCGCATGGAGACCATGAACGTTTCCCGATTCAAGGCCACTTGTCTCGCCGTGTTGCAGCGGGTCAAGCGCACCGGCCGACCGATCCTGATTACCCGCTTCGGTGAGCCCGTCGCCGAGTTAGTCCCGCCTTCGCCACGGACGCCAAAGGCAGAGTGGCTCGGGAGCATGGAGGGTCGTGCTCAAGTAGTGGGCGACATCGTCGGGCCACTGGTTGAAGACGACGCCTGGGCGGCTTTAAAGTGAGGCTGCTGCTGGATACCCATATTTGGGTCTGGAGCCTTGTTGAACCATCCAGGCTGAGCCGACGGGTGCGAGCGGCGCTAAAGCGGGCCGAAAACCGCCTTTGGCTTTCGCCGATCAGCGTTTGGGAAACTTTGGCGCTGGCAGAGCGAGGCAGGATGAGACTTGATGCCGAACCTCGAGCGTGGGTCGCCGAAGCGCTTAGCAAGACACCCGTACAGGAAGCGACCCTGAATTTCGAAGTTGCCGTCCGCAGTCGCGAAATTTTACCCTCGCATCGAGACCCAGCCGACCGCTTCCTGGTCGCGACCGCGCTGGTCTACGACCTGACTCTGGTGACGGCGGACGAGTTGCTCCTGAAGGCGAAGGTTTGTGCGGTTCTTGCGAACCGATAGAGAAAATTCATTCTGCTGGTTCTGTGTTTGGCATCTGAGTGCCGGCGATGACCGGCTCGAAAGTGGATTGCCGGCAAGTTCCGTATTCCGTGACCTCGCCGAAGCCGGAGGTTTGATTCGATGATTCGACGGATTGTTCTGCTCGCCCTCGCGTTGAATCTCGCTGTCGCGGCCACCGCATCGTGGTCGCAACAGCCGAATAAGGTCCCGGTTGTGGGCGTGCTCATGCCAGCGGTGGCCGCGATGGAAGAAGGCCTGCGTCAGGGGCTGCTGGAACTTGGCTACATCGAGAACAAGAACATCATCATCGACTGGCGACGATCCGCGGGGACGGATCAGGAACTGCGATCGCTTGCCGCTGATTTGCTGCGTTCGAAGGCAGAGCTCATCGTGGCGGCCGGTACACCCGCTACCCGGGCCGCGATGGAAGCGACGACGACGGTCCCTGTTGTGTTCCATGTGGGCGATCCCGTCGCCAGCGGCTTTGCGTCGAGCTTGGCACGGCCAGGCGGTAACGGTACGGGCGTGTCGGTCATTTCTGCGGAATTGATCGCGAAGCGCCTGGAGTTGCTTCACCGACTCCTGCCCCGAGCCAAACGGGTCCTCTTTCTCATCAACCCATCCAACCCGGCGGCAGCGCAAATGATGGGAGAAGTGCAGAAGGCCGCACGCACGCTCGGGTTGCACGTGAAAACGCTTGATGCCCGAAATATTTCGGAGATTGACGCGGCCTTGAAGAAAATGCGCCGGACAGTGGCGGACGCGTGCCTCGTCGGCGGCGATCTTCTTTATCTGGCGGAAAAAGCCAGAATAGCCCGGGCCATTCGCGACAATAGAATGCCCGCGGTATTCGCCTTCCGGGAATTCCACGAAGACGGCGCGCTCATGTCCTACGGGCCCAGCCTGAAGGCAACCATGCACAGCGCCGCAAGATATGTCGACAAGATCCTCAAAGGCGCGAAACCAGCCGACCTGCCCATCGAACAGATCTCGAAGTACCATCTCGTCATTGATTTGCGCGTAGCACGAGAGATGGGCATCACGGTGCCGCAGGAACTGCTATTCCGTGCCGACGAGGTGATTCAATGACTCGGCGGCTGCGCGACTTCGTTGTCGTTGCTCTGATATTGGCCGCGACGCAGAGTTTCGCCGTTCGTGCCGATGAGCCGTCGCAGCGCGTGGCGCGGCTGGGGTTTGTCGGTGCGTTGTCGCCTTCGACGGTCAACTTCATGCCATTCTGGCAGCGCCTCCGCGAACTGGGCTGGGTCGAAGGCCAGAACCTCATCGTCGAGAGGCGATCGGCTGATGGGCACCTCGAGCGGCTGCCCGCCCTCATGGCCGACGTGATCGGTAATCACGTGGACGTGCTCGTTACCTATGGCACGCCGGGTGCGTTGGCCGCCAAGAAGGCCACCAGCACAGTCCCCATCGTCGCCTGGGCGCTAAGTGACCCGATCCGCACCGGTCTCGCCAACAGCCTGGCGCGGCCTGGCGGCAACCTGACCGGGCTGTCGATGGGCTACGCCGAGGGCGTGGCGGGTAAGCTCCTCGAGATTCTCCACGATACCGTCCCCCGGCTGTCCACCGTCGCCGTGATCGTCAATCTCAACAACCCGATGCCCAGAGATCTGGCGTCGGATCTCAAGGTCCTCGCCCCAGCGCGGAACCTGAAACTCCAAATCATTGAGTTGCCCGGACCGGAGGCGATCGGCAGCGCCTTCGAGCGCGCGCGACAAAAGGCTCAGGCGGTCGTGGTCATCGGCGAGCCCATCACGCTGGAGCACCGGGGGCGGGTCACGGAGATTGCTGCCAAGCACCGACTGCCCGCGATCTATCTCGAGCCCAGTTACGTTCAAGCGGGCGGCCTGATTTCCTACGGACCCGATTACGCTGCCATGTGGCGCCGTGGCGGAGACTACGTCGACAAGATTCTCAAGGGCGCCAAGCCCGCCGATCTGCCGATCGAGCAGCCGACGCGCTACCTGCTCACCGTGAATCTAAAAACCGCCAAAGCCCTCAGGCTGACGATTCCGGAATCGATCCTGATCCGCGCTGATGAGGTGATCAAGTGATCACGTGTGTTGTGGCCAATGTCGCCCCCACCCTGACCCTCCCCCGCAAGCGGAGGAGGGGATTTTCAGCAGGCCTCACTGCGCCTCCCCCACGCAAGCACTCGAGGGAATGGGCATCGCGGGCAAGTACGAGCGAGCTGTTTCTTCTCTCCCTCTTCCGCGTGCGGGGGAGGGCCGGGGAGGGGGCGCGGACGCACGAGGTGATCCGATGATGAAGGAGGCCAGCAAGCACCACGCGCGTGGCGAAGAGCGCATGAGACATGGACATCGAGCCTTGCTGCTCCTTACCGTTGCGTTGCTAACCAGCCTCGGATGGACTGCAGAGAGCTGGGGGCAGGCGAAGGTCCCGCGCGTCGGGATTCTCAACTACGGGGCCACCACTGATGACGAGGTAAAGCAATGGGTGGAGCTGTTCCGCCGCAAGCTCGCCGATCAGGGGTGGATCGAGGGGAAGAAGGTCGCGTTTGAATACCGTCGTGCTGTCGGCGATCCCTCGCAACTCGCCGAGGCCGCCGCCGAACTCGTGCGGCTGAAAGTCGATGTGATCTATGCCGACAGCGCACCGACCGTCCGCGCGGCGCGCGCGGTGACCTCTACGATTCCGATCGTCGCGAGCGATTTCACGACCGACCCGATCGCCGAAGGTTATATCGAGAGCTACCGCCGACCCGGAAGAAATATCACCGGGGTATTTCTCGACGCGCCGGAATTTTCGGGCAAGTGGATCGAGCTCCTGAAGGCCATCGTTCCCGACCTGTCACGCGCCGTCGTCCTGTGGGATCCGAGCCCGGGCCCGGCGCACTTGCTGGCGGTCAAGGCACTTGCTCGATCGTCCGGTCTTCAGCTCCAGGTGATCGAGGTCAGACAGCCGGCGGACATTGCCAAGGCATTTACTGCGTTCCACGGACGGCCTCAGGCTCTGATCATCCTGCCTTCGCCAATGATGTACTTTCAGAGCGAACAACTCGCCAAGCTGACGCTGAAGCACCTGCTGCTGGCGGCATCGATGGCCCGTGCGTTTGCCGATGCAGGCGGTGTGATTGCCTACGGGCCCGAAGACTCGCACCTCGACGAGCGTTGTGCTGCCCTCGTGGCAAAGATCCTCGGCGGGGCGAAACCGGCGGACTTGCCCGTGGAGCGGCCCACGAAGTTCAAGCTCATCGTCAACCAGAAGACCGCTAAAGCCTTCGGGCTTGTCATCCCGCAGTCGGTCCTGTTGCAAGCGGACGAGGTAATCCAGTGATGCGCGATCGATCGTGCCGTGGCCAACAGCTTGCCCCCACCCTAGCTCTGCTGCGCTTCAAGTGTGCCCTTGTCCCCCGCGAGCGGAGGAGGGGATATTTTGTTGTCCCCACCCTGACGCGCGGACACGTTACCGATGAAGTGGGCCGCTTGCGGGGCGGCTGTGACACGTTAGCCGTAGGCCCGCCTGCGGGAGCAGCCGCACAGCGCCCCGATCAACACCGTGCAACACAGCCTTGTGCGCCCCTACCCGCAAACTGGGCTACGCCTAACGAGTCCGGGGCGCGCGTCTTAGCCCGGCCTCCCGCCCCGGATCGCTCCGCGAACGCCGTGTCTGCCGGGCCTGCTGCGCTTCAAGTGTTCCCTTGTCCCCCGCTCGCGAGGGAGGGAAAGTTCCGGTAATTCAGAAGCACTAAATTAGCGATGAACGCCCGTCTGAGGGGAGAGGGACCTAATTCTTGAGAGCGCATTGCGGACGGTCTTGGCGGAACTGAAGAAAAGTCTCGAGGCGGGTATTCGCAGAGCGTGAATTTCAATACCTTCAGGACGGCAATAGTTACGGGCTTCACCTGCTCCATCTGACTAGTCTGTTCTCGTGGGCGACGTGCTCACGATTACACCTAAAGGAGATTGCCATGAACGCCAAAGTGATTTTTGCAATGCTGTTGGTCTTTGCTGCTGTC
>JANOGH010000469.1:0-2809 GCA_031414075.1 Betaproteobacteria bacterium
CATCTCGTCCGGGCCGTCCACCACGCAGCCGAAGGACATGGCCGGGTACGGCAGGTGCGGCAGCATGTCGTCGCCGAGCGAGCCGGTGACGGTGATCTCCTGGCTGGCGGCAAGGTAGCGCGGCCCCGGGATCTGCCCGGATTCGATGGCGTTGCGGATCACGCAGTCCAGGCGCGGCTTGGGCGCGGCGGCGCCGACGCAGGAGGTCCAGCCCATGTCGAGGTACTGCTTGGCCACCTGCGCCGCCCACAGCGTGTGCTCCTCGTGCGGCAGCTTCTGAATCGCATCCAATGTCTTCGAGTTGGTCCAGCCAAAATGCGTGTGCGCTTCGCACATGCCGGGCATCAGCGTCGCGCCGGCCGCGTCGATCACGGTCACGCCCGCGACCGGCAGGCTGCGCGCGCCGCGCCCGATGCGCGAGATGCGGTTGCCCTGCACCAGCACCTCGCCCGCGTAGGGCTGCGCGCCGGAACCATCGATGATGCGGACGTTCGTGAACAATGTATTTGCCATGATTTTTTCCCTTATGAAAAACGTTGGGAGAAAAAACGAACCAACAACTCGCTGCACTCCTCCGGCTTCTCGTAGATCGTCCAGTGGCCACAGCGCGCGAGCACCTCCACCTGCGCGCCCGCGATCTTCTCGCCGATGGCGCGCACCGCTTGCGGCGGCGCGACCGCGTCCTCGTCGCCGGTGACCAGCAGCACCGGGCAGGAAATCTTCGCAATGTCCGCCGGCTGCGCCTCCGACAGCGCTTCGCAGCTGCGCGCATAGCCCTCCGGGCTCTGGCGCATCACCGATTCGCGGACCGCCGCCACCGCGACCGGCCGCTTCGAGCGCGTCTCGCCGGCCGTCCCGGCCTGCACGGTCGCATCGGCGATCTGCTGCATGCCGGGCTCACCTTCGCTGCGCGCCTTCGCCCCGCGCGCGCGGATCGGGCCGCGGTTGGCGTCCGGCGGCGCGGCCAACGGGCCGAACAGTGCAAGGCTGCGCACCAGGCGCGGCTCAAGCACCGCCAGGTGCAAGGCGATGATGGTGCCCATGGAATGGGCGACGACATGGGTGCGTTCCACGCCCGCCGCGCCGCAGACGCGCATCAGCGCGCGCACGAAGCCGTCCATCGACAGCGCGCCCTCGACGCGGTGCGAGCGGCCCGAACCGGGCAGGTCGGGGCGGATCGTGCGGAAGCGGGACAAGGCAGGGAGCACCGGGGTCCAGAAGTTCGAGGTGCCCCCCAGCCCGTGGATCATGAGCACGGCATCGCCCGCGCCGTCAATTTCGACGGCCACCCGATCGACAAACTGGGTGCTCACGCGATCCCCCTCCAGAGATTGCTGCACTGCGATGTAACGGCCTGGTTAACAAAATGAGACGCTTGTCTCAAAATGACGTGCCAGACTACGGGTGTTTCCGACCCGCTGTCAATCTGCAATGCGCAAAAACCCTGCATCCGTCGCGCCTTCTTTCTATTCCCTGCCCGACCTGGGCCAGGGACATCGCGGCCGGGTGTTCCGGCGCCTGCTCGACGAGTCCGTGGCCCTGGTGCGGCGGGGACGCATCCCATCGGTGGCAGAGGTCGCGGCCGCCGCGGACGTTTCGCGCGCCACCGCCTACCGCTACTTTCCCAGCCGCTCCAAGCTGGTGAGCGCGGTGATCGCCGAAGCGCTCGCGCCGGTCCGACGGGCGGTCCCCAGCAAGGGTGACCCCAAGCAGCGCCTGCGCGAATTACTCAACCGGACCTATTCGCGCTTCATCGAGTACGAGCCGCACATGCGCGCCGCGCTGCAGCTGGCGCTGGAGCACCAGTCGCTGGAACGGGCGGGCCTGCTGGAGGAGGAACCCTTCCGCCGCGGCCAGCGCACGCACATCCTCGCGACGACGCTTATCCCGTTGAAAAAAGAACTTTCAAAGAAAACCTACCAGCGACTGCTGCACGCCCTGGCCGTGGTCTACGGCATCGAGCCGATGATCGTCCTGAAAGACATCTGCGGGGCGAGCGACCGCGAAACCGAGGCGGTGGTGCGCTGGATGATGGATGCGCTGGTCGATGCGGCGATGCGGGAAAAGTTGCCCGGGGAAAGAAAGCCCCGGAGCAGGTAGCGGCTGCTGTTCACCCGAACGCCAGCCGCATCTGCGCCAATTGGTGCAGGACGAGCGGGCATTGTGGATCCGCAAGGCCGTTGACGACGTTGAAATGATCCAGGTCGTCCGGTACCAGCAACTCGCAGGGATGCCCCAATCCCAGCCAATGCTCCCGCATCTCTCGCGACTGACGATGGAACTCGTCCGATTCGTCCTTGGCGACGACCAGCGACAAGGGTGCCGGATAGGGGTACGCCTGCGACAGGGGCGCATTGCGGCGCGCCTGCGCTTCGTCCATCTGCAACGTCTTGTTCAGGTAACTGAGGCGGATCGGTTCCATGTCGAAGATGCCGCCGATCGCGCAAACGCCCTTGACCAGATTCGCCGGCAAGCCTTCGCCATAGGCGCGCCAATCGGTGGCGAGAAGCATGAGGCCCAGGTGGCCGCCTGCCGAATGCCCGCAGACGTAGATGCGATCCCGGTCTGCGCCAAAGGCGTCGGCGTGCGACCAGATCCAGGCGAGTGCGCGACGGTTCTGCGCCACGATGGAATCCATGTCGGCTGCCGGCGCAAGCCCGAAGTTGTTGACGACGGTCGCCACGCCGTGGGGCCGCATGCCCTCGGCGACATAGCTGTAGTGGCTCTTGTCGAGTGAGTACCAGTAGCCGCCGTGGATGAATACGTATATCGGTGCGCCACTGGCATCAGCGGGGAACACGTCGACTTT
>JANOGH010000470.1:0-3010 GCA_031414075.1 Betaproteobacteria bacterium
CTCCGCGTCCTCCGCGTCCTCTGCGGTGAGTGCGTTGGGTGGGCACGAAAGGGGCTGACCGGTCATCAGCCCATGACTTCGCGCTCGATCTCCTCGAGCGTGACGTGGCGCACGTCCTTGCCCTTGACCATGTAGATGACGTACTCGGAGATGTTCTTGGCGTGGTCGCCGATGCGCTCGATCGCCTTGGCGATGAACAGGATTTCGATGGAAACCGAAATGGTGCGCGGATCTTCCATCATGAAGGTGATCAACTGGCGCAGCACGCCGCGGAATTCCTCATCGACGTGCTGGTCGCGACGCACAACTTCGGCGGAGGCGGCAAGGTCCAGGCGCGCAAACGCGTCCAGCGACTTGCGCAGCATTTCCAGCGCAATGGCGGACATGCGGCGGATCTCCATCGTGCGCGGCTGCTGCAGGCGATCGGTCGAATAGATCAGTTTGGCCATGCGCGCGATCTTGGCGGCCTCATCGCCGATGCGCTCCAGATCGGTGATGGTCTTTACCACTGTCATCAGCATGCGCAGGTCGCCGGCAACGGGGTGGCGGCGCGCAATGATGGTACTGCAGTCCTCGTCTATGCCGACTTCCTGAGCGTTCACCAGATGATCGTTGTTCTCGACCTTCGTGCACAACTCCAGATCGCCCGATATCAGCGCATCCAGCGCCAGCCTGACCTGCTCTTCCACCAGCCCGCCCATCTGCAGCACGCGCGCGCGCACCGCCTCGAGCTCGGCTTCAAACTGCTTGGACGTGTGTTCGTTGTTCATTATCACCGCTGACCCCCGAAACCCTGGACGATCCAATAAAGCCGATATCTTAACTCGGCCAGATGACAAAAAGATTTCACCTGACCACGGTCTTATCTAATCATGGTCCGGACGCCCCCTTCGGTGCCCAGCAACAGCACGTCGGCCCCGCGCCGGGCGAACAACCCGTTGGTCACCACACCCACGATCTGGTTGATCGCCCCCTCCAGACCGACCGGGTCGGCAATGCTCAGGCCGTGCACGTCCAGGATCAGATTGCCGTTGTCGGTGGTGAATCCCTGCCGTAACGCCGGTTTTCCGCCCAATCGCGCCAACTCGCGCCCGACGTGGGAACGCGCCATGGGAATGACTTCCACGGGCAGCGGGAAGGCGCCCAGCACGTCCTTGAGCTTCGATGCATCGGCGATGCAGACGAATTTTACCGCCACCGCCGCAACGATCTTCTCACGGGTCAGGGCGCCGCCGCCGCCCTTGATCATGTGCAACTGGCGGTTCACTTCGTCGGCACCGTCCACATAGACCGGCACCTCGGTCACCACGTTCAGGTCGAACACGCGGATGCCGGCTTCCTTCAGCCGCATCACGCTTGCTTCCGAACTGGCCACCGCGCCCTCGATGCGGCCTTTGATTGCGGCCAGTTCAGCGATGAAGTAGTTGGCCGTCGACCCGGTGCCGACGCCGACAATGCAGTTTTCCGGCAGGTAGGCGATGGCGGCTTTCGCCACCGCTTTCTTGAGTTGGTCCTGGTTCATGCTGTGCCTATCGGGCATTTTGCATAAGCATAGCGGCAACGCCCGGACGGTACAAACCCGGCGGCGCAACCCAGACAAGGCAGTTGCGCGGTCGGCCCTCTCGCTGCTAGGCTCGGCCGACACGGGAGAAGTCAGTGAAGATCGATTATCTGGAAAAAATCCTGATGGCGCGCGTCTACGATGTAGCCATCGAATCGCCGCTGGAAATCGCCCCTGCGCTGTCGAGACGGCTCGGCAACACCGTTCTGCTCAAGCGCGAGGACATGCAGCCGGTGTTTTCCTTCAAGCTGCGCGGCGCCTACAACAAGATGGCGCGCCTGAGCGCCGCCCAGCTCAAACGCGGCGTGATTACCGCCTCGGCCGGCAACCACGCCCAGGGCGTGGCGCTGGCGGCACAGCGGCTCGGCTGCCGCGCCACCATCGTCATGCCGGCCACCACGCCGCGGATCAAGATATCGGCTGTGGCCGCCCGCGGCGCCCGCGTGGTGCTGTTCGGCGATGCCTACGATGATGCCTATGCGCATTCCCTGCAGATCGCCAAACGCGAGAAGCTCACGTTCGTGCATCCCTATGATGATCCCGACGTGATCGCCGGCCAGGGCACGGTCGGCATGGAAATTCTGCGTCAGCATGGCGGCCCGATCGACGCCATTTTCGTCGCCGTGGGCGGCGGTGGATTGATCTCGGGCATCGGTGCCTACGTCAAGCGGCTGCGCCCGGAGATCAAGCTGATCGGCGTGGAACCCATCGATGCCGACGCGATGACGCGTTCGCTGGCGGCCGGCCGGCGCGTGAAGCTGGCGCAGGTGGGGCTGTTCGCCGATGGCGTGGCGGTCAAGCAGGTCGGCGTGGAAACCCTGAGGCTGTGCCGCGAGTTCGTCGACGAAATGATCCTGGTCGACAATGACGCGATCTGCGCGGCGATCAAGGATGTTTTCGAGGATACGCGCTCGATCCTCGAACCGGCCGGTGCGCTGGCGATCGCCGGCGCCAAGGCCTGGGTCGGTCGCCGCAAGGCAACAGGTCGCACGCTGGTCGCCGTCGCCTGCGGCGCCAACATGAACTTCGATCGCCTGCGGTTCGTCGCCGAGCGCGCCGAACTGGGCGAGCAACGCGAGGCCATCCTGGCCGTGACGATCCCCGAACATCCCGGCAGCTTCCGGCAGTTCTGCACGTTACTCGGACCCCGCAACGTCACCGAGTTCAACTACCGTTATTCCGATCCGCGGCAGGCGCATGTATTCGTCGGCGTGCAGGTGCGCGATCGCGGCGAAATTCGCGCGCTGGTGGCGCGGCTGCGCAGGCACGGGCTGTCCACGCAGGACCTGAGCGATAACGAAATGGCCAAACTGCATGTGCGCCACCTGGTCGGCGGTCGCGCACCGTCGGTGCAGAACGAATTGTTGTACCGCTTCGAGTTTCCGGAACGGCCCGGCGCATTGATGAACTTCCTGAAGCACATGGGCCACGACTGGAACATCACGCTGT
>JANOGH010000471.1:0-3626 GCA_031414075.1 Betaproteobacteria bacterium
CGTTTTGGCAGCCACACGCATGTCTTTCTGGCGCAGGCATTCCAGGATGTTCCCAAGCAGGTGATCGCCGGCCCGCACTGCGGTTGCGCGAGCCGTCTTGGCCGATGCGCACGCCTTCCGGGTTGTAGCCGTAGGCGCCGAACGGCGATGTGCCGCCGGTGCCGATCCACTTCGAGCCGCCCTGGTGCCTGCCCTTCTGCTGTTCCAGGCGCTTGCGCAGCGTCTCCATGAGTTTTTCCCAGCCGCCCAGCGCTTCGACCAGCTTCTTTTCTTCTTCCGTCAGCAGCAGTTCCGCCTGCCTGCGCAGCCATTCCTCGGGTATCTCGACCACCATGCTGTCGGGCGGCGCCGCGATACCCCTGAAGTAAGCGCCGAATACGCGGTCGAACTTGTCGTAGTTCGATTCATCCTTCACCAGGCAGGCGCGCGACAGGTAATAAAACTCATCCAGGCTGCCGGAGCTGACATGCTTCTGCAGCGCCTCCATCAATGTCAAATATTCGTTGACCGATGCCGGTACGCCGCCTTCGCGAAGCTTGAGGAAAAAATCAGTCAGCAAGGCGCGTCTCTCTTGCCAGTTACGGAACGCCGGCTCATCGGTTCTGCAGTCTGGCAACCGTAATGGCTTCCAGCCAGCGCAACTCCATCGACGGTTCGGCTCCGGGGGGCAAGCGCTCGCGCAGTTCCGGCCATACATCTCGTGCGCGATCCGTTTCGAGACGCGCGAGATGTCCGAGAATCGTGGCGCCGGCCGCGTAGAAGGTATCGCGGGCCGGCGATCCGGGAGTGGATTTCCTGAGTATTTCACCTCCACGGTCGATCATCGCCTGAGCGTCGCGCGCGCCGACGGCGCTGAGCAAACGGTACCACTGTTGCGCATCCGCACCCAAGCGCTCGCGGCAGCGCGGAGGAAGCAGCTTGTTCCAGAACGCCACCGCCTTGTCCTGATCCAGATAAGGCGCGACGAAGCGGCCCACATTCACCCACGCCGACTGCCAAACTTTGGGCGCCACGGCACCGCAATCCTGCGCACCCATGCGCGCCACCGCAACGGCATCGCGCATGTGGGCAAGCACGACGTCATCCTGGCCCTCGATGACGAAACGCACCACCAGTTGCGCCAAACTGCGCGCCGATGGGTTCTGAACCGAGAGACCCTTCCACGCAGCCTGGCCCGAGGGTGCACCCGACAGCATGGCTTCGATGGGTAAGTCTGCGATCAGAAGCAGAACCGGTTCCGCGGCGATCTGCCTCATGAAGCGGGCGCGCGCCGCCCGATTGTCTATGAACGGGAAATAGTCCGAATTCACCGGCGCGAGGGATCTGCCGAAGAAAGGATCGAGCAGGGCCTTGCCGCCCACGCGCCGCGCACGTACGTCGTCGGAACTCAGCACGGACATGCGCTTCAGATCCTCGCGCAGCCCAGCCAACGCGAAGACGCGTTCCTGCGGAAGGCCGAGGCTGGCATTCTTGCGTGCGACGATGATCAAGTTGTCGCGGTCGGCGATATACATCGCATAGTCCTGAAACCACGGCGACAAGGCCTTCATCACCGAAGCCACCGAAGCAAAATCGATTTCGTACAACTGCAGCCACTGGACCAGCAATCCGCCATCGTTCAGGTGCCCCGAGACATGGCGGTAGAATTCCTCGGTAAACAGCGACGAGATCCCGGTCACCCACGGATTCGAGGGCTCCGAAACGATGATGTCGTACTGCTTGCCGGCCACGGAAAAATAAGTCTTCGCATCCTCGATATGAATGCGGCTTCTCGGGTCTTCATAGGCTTGCCGGTTGCGCGGGAAGAAGCCCCTGCGCGCACCCTCGATCATGCGCGCCTCGATCTCGATCGTATCCACGCGCTCGAGCCCGGGATCGAAAAGCAGGGCATGCGTAGTCATGCCGGAGCCGAAGCCGATGACCGCCGCTGTCTTCGGCGAAGGGTGAAGCATCAGGGGCAGCGCGCCGATCAGCGTCTGCGTGAGTTCGTCCACGCTCGCGGGACCCGGGCCCATGTTGATCGACGCGTCGAATTTGCCGTTCGTCGCCAGGCTGACTTCCGAGCCTCTGCGGCTCACGCTCACGTTCGCCGTTTTTCCGTCGCGCAGATAGAGGACTTCATCCTGCGAGGAGCGGCTGAACCCGTAGCGAAATACGCCTGATGTCAGCGTCAGTGGATCGACATTGGCCACCAGAAAAGTAACGGTAAACGCAACCACGCCGATGACGGCCGCCGCCGCCGTCCGGCGCACGCGCGCCGGCGGGGCCATCGTGGAGAAAAGCAGCAGGCCCAGACCAAAATCCATGGCGGCTCCAGCGAAGATAACGCCCCTGGCATTGAATACCGGCATCAGCACGTGCGTAGCCAGCACAATGCCGGCGATGGCCCCAATCGTATTTGCCGCATACACGGCGCCGATCGCGCGCTCGCCTGCGCCTGTGCGCAAGGCCGCGAACGTGATGACCGGCAGCGTCATTCCTGCGCAGAAAGTGGCGGGCAGCATGAGCAACGATGCGATCGCATGGCTGGCCCAGTTGAAGCCGGTGTAACCCGATTCCGTGCGCGTGAACGTGTTCATCACCACGCTCATCCAGTCGAATGTCCGGCCATAGACGAACAGCGTCATCAACGCCAACAAGCCCATTGCCACCTGGATAACAGCAAGCAGGTTTCTCGGATCGGTCGCGCGCTCGACGTGCCGCTTTATCCACAGCCCGCCGAGCGCCAGACCGAAGATGAAAGACGAGAGCATGAGTTCGAACGCGTGCGTGCTCGCGCCGAGAACGAGGCTGAGCATTCTCAGCCAGCCGATCTCGTAGCAGAACGAAGCCATGCCGGTCACCAGTGACGCGACCAGCAGGAAGCGATAGCTCAAAGCCCTGCCGTCCGTCGCGACGGACGGCACGACAGCCTGAGCAAGCGGTGGTTCCGGCAACGACATCTTCGCGACCAGAAGCCAGGTCGCGAACGCAACGACGAAGTTCAGCAGCCCGGCGGTCATGATAGCGCCGGGCAGGCCGAAGTTCGGGATGAGCACGAAACCACTGGCCAGCACGCCAATCGCGCCACCGAGACTGTTGGTGAAATAGAGCATGGCTACGCTGCGACCGGCCGCATCCGGAGCCTGACGCACGAAACCGGCGCTCATCAACGGGAAAGTCATGCCCAGCAGGATAGACTGCGGCAGCAGCATGAGCGCCCCGAGTCCCCACTTGTAAGCCTGCACCGCCGGGGCCGATCCCAGGTGCGGGATGACATGGGCGAAAGAGGCCTGCGTTATGCGGTCGAAAGCGCCATGGAACAGCAGCGCGATCGCGCCCGTGACGGCTTCGACCAGCGCGTAAGCCAGCAGCACACGTTTCCAGCGCATCGAAAAATGTCCTGCCAGCAGCGACCCGATTGCCAGGCCGCCCATGAAGATGACGAGCACCAGGACCTGCGAATAAGCCGCATGTCCGAGGAACAGCTTGAGATAGTGGCTCCAGATCGATTCGTAGATCAGCCCGGAGAAACCAGAAACGGTGAAAATGCAGAGCAGGGCAACGGGTACGGGTATTCGGCGCATCTGATTCAATCCCTTTGTCTTTGAGCGGCTGCCGTCGTCTGCATGATGCCTAGCTGCCCG
>JANOGH010000472.1:0-15001 GCA_031414075.1 Betaproteobacteria bacterium
ATCGATCCCTGACCAGGTCAAAGCAGCGACGATGACTTCGCGCTATGTCGCGGACATGGTCCAGGCGGGCTGGACGGTGGTGCTCACCCACGGCAACGGTCCGCAGGTGGGCTTCATCCTGCGCCGCTCGGGCATCGCCAAGGGCGTCGTGCCCGAGGTGCCGGTGGACTATGCCGACGCCGACACGCAGGGGGCTATCGGCTACATGTTCCAGCGCGCGCTCTACAACGAATTTCAGCGCCGCAAACTCAAGCGCAAGGTGGTTGCGATCGTCACGCAGGTGCGCGTGGACCCGAAAGATCCGGCCTTCACGAACCCGACCAAACCGATCGGTGCATACATGACCGAGGACGTTGCCAACTCGCTGGCGCAGGATCTGGGATGGGTCGTAAAGGAGGATGCCGGCCGCGGATGGCGCAGGGTGGTCGCCTCGCCGTTGCCGCAGGAAATCATCGAACTCGACATCATCGAGGCGCTGATCGACCTGGGCTATATCGTCATCGCCTGCGGCGGCGGCGGCATCCCGGTCTTGCGCGACTCAAACGGCGCGCTCCAGGGCCTGGAAGCGGTGATCGACAAGGATTTCGCGTCCAGCCTGCTGGCACGAGCAATTCGCGCCGAACTGTTCGTGGTTTCCACCGGTGTGGAAAAAGTGGCCATCAATTTCGGCAAGCCCGATCAGCGCTGGCTGGAGCATATCGTGCTCGCCGACGCGCGGCGCTATCTCGCCGAGGGGCAGTTTCCGAAAGGCAGCATGGGGCCCAAGGTCGAGGCGATCATCGCTTTCCTCGAAGGCGGCGGCGGTCGCGCACTGATCACCAATCCGCCCAACCTAGGGCGCGCGCTCTCGGGCGCGGCCGGCACGCACATCGTGCCGGCCTGAGCGCGCCCCACATATTGATTTTTCCCTAATTCACATCAGGGAATTAGGTCTGTCGTCCCCCTCTCCCTCTGGGAGAGGGTTGGGGTGAGGGATTGAGCGTTCTGACTATCATCTTATTATGAAACGCTCAATAACTCCGCTTTGCGGCGTTACGCAGCGGCGGGTGGCGCCTCCTGTCGCGACATCAGCAGACACACCGCGCCGAACATCACATAGCCCAGCGAGACCAGCGGCGACACCATCCAGCCCAGGTGCGGCCCGTGGATCAGGCCGATGAAGGCGAATGCCGCGCCGACAAACGCCACGATGCCGGCCTGGGTCAGCTTGCGATCGATGATGAAGGCTGCCATCGCACCCAGTACCATCCCCGCAAGCACAGATCCGCCGCCGAGAAGTGCCATTCCCTGATACACAACACCAACCTGCGCCAGCGCGGCCATGCCGACCTTGTCGGCGCCGCTGCCTGCAACCTGCAGCGCGTTGTCCATGTTGATCTTGGCCCACTCGGCAATGTTCGGGATGATGGCCAGCACCACCGCCGGCGCATGTTTCGCCGGGCTGGCCTGGAAGGCCTGCGCGCCGATCACCAGGCCGATGTAGAGCAGGATCGGCAGGATCGCCACCAGCGGAATGACTTTGAGCAGCAGCGCGATGAGCCCCAGGAAACAAACCAGCGCGATCGCAATCCCGGTGGCGAACGAATAGCCGATGCGCCCGCCGACTGACTTCCAGCCCGGATGCCCGATATACACCGCCGGCGGGAACGGGCTTCCCAGCATCGCACCGACGATCGCGCCGATTCCGTCCGCGGCGAGAATCTTGCGCAGGTTGTAGTTGTCGCCTGCCGCCGAGGCGCTTTCCACGTTGTTCATCGCTTCGGTGAAATTGTAGATGCCCAGCGGAATGGCGGTGGCCAGCAGCGGAGCGATGCCTGCGAGCCCGCGGAACACGTCGCCGGAGAACCAGGGCAAGTGCAGGCCGAACTGCTCGAAGGCCTGGCCGACTTCGGCACCCTTCATGTAGTCGCTCCACCCGAATGCCGCGGCAATCCAGCCGATTGCGGCACCGACGATTACCGCAGCGAGACCGCCCGGAATGCCGCCGGGAAGGCGGATATTCGCAGTCCAGGCGATGAGCACAATGGCAAAGCAGACGAAGCCGATCCACGGCACTTCCCACATCTGGAACGCCGGGCGCATCGAGATGAAGGCGATGGAAATGCCGGCCAGCGTGCCCAGCATCGCCGCACGCGGGGTCATCTTGCGGATCCACGGCCCGACGAAGCAACCGAGCAGGACGATGACGCCGATGATGAAGGCCCACGCGAGCCCCGCGGCATAGGCGAGCATCGGGTCCTTGGTTGTAAGATAAGTGGGCAACATGACCACGAACACCACGATGAACATGTGCGGCACGCTCGGGCCGTAGGGCATCGCCGTGACGTCCGAGCGACCGGTTTCCTTCGCCAGCTTGTAGGCGAGCCAGGCGTAGAACAGGTTGCCGATTGGCAGCGCGATGCCCAGCGCCGGCAGTACGCGTCCGTAGACTGTGTCGGGCGGAAGCTGCACCACATACAGGCACAAGGTGGTCAGCACAATGACATTCAACAGGACATTCGTGAAAAGACCGAAGAACCCGTTCCAGTCGCCCGGCACCCACCAACGTGGGTTTGCAGCAGATCCGGCAGCACTCATGGTTTTCCCCTCTCGTGTTCGATGCGTTTGTTCTCCCCCGCCCGCCAAGGCGAAGCGGGCGGTATTGCGTCTGCCCGTGGCTGCGATGATGGCGTCGTCATAGCGCCGCCTCCGATCGCCGGACAGGCGGCATAGCATGCGCCCGCGAAGCGGCCAAGTCCAGACCTCGCCGGCTGGATGCGCTGCACCATGGCCGCGGTCGCCCTGCGGTTCGATGCGATCGCGCCGCGGTCGATCGCCGTTGGGAGCCAGGGGCAGCGTCGGGGCGGAGGTTCCCCCGACGACGGACACGCATCCATTATAATTCGGTCGCCAACCGCGATTCCTTCAAATGTTCGATACCGCCACATGTTCGATACCGCCCTGATCGTCATCGATCTGCAGCGCGATTATTTTCCTGACGGCAAGTTTGCGCTGCCCGGCATCGAACGCACGGTCCGGAGGGCGTCCGCGCTGATCGCGCTGTTCCGCACCCACGGCATGCCGGTCATTCACGTGCGTCATCTGGAGAAGGATCCGGCGGTCGGATTTCTGCTGGACGGTACCCCCGGCATCGAGATCGATCCCCGCGTAGCACCCCGGGGAGAGGACATGCTCATCACCAAGAATTATCCGAATGCGTTTCGCGATACCACGCTGGCGAAAATTATCCATGTGCTCGGTGCGAAAGAACTCTTCTTCTGCGGCGCCATGAGCAACTTGTGCATCGACGCCACGGTCAGGGCGGCGTTCGACATGGGCTATCGCTGTACGGTGATCGAAGACGCCTGTGCAGCCTGCCCTCTGGAGTTCGGCAGCAACGTGATTCCCGCAACGCTGGTGCACGGCGCCTTCATGGCGGCGCTGGCCTCCGCTTACGGCGAAGTCGTTGACCTCAAGACTTTTTCCAGCCGGCTCGCCGATGGCTGAATCTATTTTCCCGGCCGCTGCGCCGCGATCCGGTAAGATGCGCACCGGAACGATGAACTGCCCATGAAATGTCATTCCTTTCTATTCTATTTACCCTGCTGATCGAGCAGGTTCGGCCGCTCCGGTCGCGCCACGCGGCCTATCGCTGGTATCTGCGCTACGTCAATTCGCTGGGCAATCATTTCAATGCCGGCACGCAGGAGCAGGGCACTGTCGCCTGGCTGCTGGCGGTGCTGCCTTGGGTGCTGGTTTCGCTGGCGATCCATTATTTCCTCCTGGACGTCAGTATCGCCGCGGCATGGGTGTGGAACGTCGCGGTGCTCTATCTCACCCTGGGATTTCGCCAGTTCAGTCATGCCTTCACCGAAATCATCGAAGCGTTGCGCGTCGGCGACCTTGACCGCGCGCGGGTGCTGCTGACCGATTGGCGTGGCGAGGCGGCGGTGGAGTACAACGGCACCGAGATCGCCAAGGTGGCCATCGAAGAAGGCCTGATCAGTTCGCATCGCCATGTGTTCGGCGTCATCTTCTGGTTCCTGATCCTGCCCGGCCCGAGCGGTGCGGTGCTCTATCGCCTGTGCGGTATCCTCGAGCAGAAATGGGGTTCGCGTTTGCAACAGGACTACGGCGATTTCGGGAAATTCGCACAGAGAATGTTTCATGGCATCGACTGGATTCCGGTGCGGCTCACGGCAATGAGTTTCGCCGTTGCCGGGGACTTCGAGGACGCCGTCTACTGCTGGCGCTCGCAGGCGACGACATGGATGGATCCGGAGCAGGGTGTGGTGCTGGCGAGCGGCGCAGGGGCGCTTGGTGTACGCCTCGGCGAAACGCTGCACCATCACGGCACCGTGAGTTTTCGTCCCGAGCTCGGACTCGGCGACGACGCCGATGTAAACACGATGACGAGCGCGGCGGGAATGATCTGGCGCGCGCTGGTGTGGTGGATGTTCATCATCGCGCTGATCACCGTCGCGCGCTGGGTTGGCACGTAGCGGCCTAGAACTTCTTGCCCGCGTCGATCTCCCTGACCAGTTTGCGATAGGCGTCGAGCCGCCGGGCGTCGATTTTTCCTTCTGCTTCTGACTGCGCGATCGCGCACCCGGGCTCCACAAGGTGCCTGCAGTTGTGGAAACGGCAATGGCCCAGTAATGGCCTGAACTCAAGGAACGCATCGGCAATGTCCTGCTGCGTGAGATGATGCAGGCCGAATTCCTGCATCCCGGGAGAGTCGATCAGATCGCAGGTGGGGTCGAGGTGATAGAGCCTGGCGTGAGTCGTCGTATGCCGGCCCGAATCGAGCGCCGCTGAAATCTCGGCGGTTGCGGCTCCCGCTCCGGGAATCAGCGCATTGATGATCGTGGATTTGCCCATGCCGGACTGGCCGATCAAAACGTTCACCTGTGCGCTCAGCACCGGACGCAGCGGCGAAATGTCGCGCTTGGCCGATAGCGGAATGACGCGATAGCCGAGATCGGAATAGAGGGCCAGGCGAGCAATTGCGCCGGCGCTTTGTTCCGCAAGGTCGAACTTGTTCAGCACGATGATCAAAGAGAGGCGCTGATTTTCGGCGGCAGCGATGCAGCGATTCAGCAATTCCTCGTAGAAGCTGGGCACGACGGCCAGCACGATGACGATCTGCGTGACATTGGCGGCAATCAGTTTCTGGCGGAACTGGTCGGAGCGATACAGCAATGCGGAGCGGGGAGCGATTCCTTCGACGACGCCCTGGCCGGGCGCTGTGCGCGCAACTTCGACCCGGTCGCCGCAGGCCAGCGTGCTGCGTTTTCCGCGCGGAAAGCAAGTGAGGATTTCGGCACCCGGCAGTTCGACCAGATATTGCCGGCCGAACGTGCCGACAACCAGGCCGTGTTGCAGGCTTGGCTTCGCGCTCAACGCTTGTTCAAGGCCAACGCTAACCGCAGAGGACGCGGAGGACGCAGAGGAAAGACGATGGATGACTTTCGGGGGATTTGCACAGTTTCTGGGAGAAGTGTGGGGACTGGGAGTATTGAAAAGTAATTTCGGCTAACCTGACTTTCCGCGATCGATCATGTCTCGATTCCTATTTACTACAAATTTTCCGGGCAACAACTCCACATTCATTTTTCTCCCCTGTTCTTGCTCTTCCTCAGCGTCCTCAGCGTCCTCTGCGGTGAAAGAGTTAGAGATCGAATAGCGCGTCAATTTTCGCGGCGCAAATGAAGTCGTTTTCTGAAATTCCCTTGATCGCGTGGGTCATGTAGGCGACGGTGGCCTGGCCATAGCCGACCGCGATGTCGGGATGATGGTCCTCGCGATGCGAAATCCATGCGCTGGCATTAACGAACGCCATGGTCTCGTGGTAATTCCTGAACTTGAACGTCTTCTGGATCGATCCATCCCTGTACTCCCAGCCGGACAGGCCTTTCAGCATGTGGCCGATCTGCACTTGCGTCATCGGCGCAACGCCGCCTTCGCAAGGTTTGCATTTCTTCCTGACCAACCCTTCCGATATCTCGCTCATATGGAATACCTCATTCAAAATTCGGAACCACGGAGGACACGGAGAACACGGAGGAATGCACTAATAAGAATGTTAAAAAATGCAGCGGGAAACGGGTAGGCACATTGTTAGGTTCAGACAACTATTCGACCGTTGTTCGTTCTTCCCATCTCCATTCGTTCTTCTCCGTGCTCTCCGTGTTCTCCGTGGTTCATGATCTTCAGGTTCTTGCGAGTTGTTCGAGCCGCGCGATGCGGATCGCAGCGGGCGGATGCGAGTCGTAGAACGCCGAATGCAGCGGATCGGGCGTCAGCGTGGAAGCGTTGTCTTTGTACAACTTCACCAGGGCGTGAACCAGGTCGCGAGCCGGCGTGAATTTCGCGGCGTATTGGTCGGCCTCGAATTCGTGCTTGCGCGAGTACATCGCAAGCAGGGGCTGGAGCAGGAAGGTGAATACCGGCATGACCATGAAGAACAGGGTCAGCGCCATCGCATCGGTGGCCGGATAGCCGACGTTGAGGCCCTGATAGAACCATTCCTGATTCTTGAGTTGACCCAGCAGGAAAAAGAATATCAGCGAAAACACCGCCATCAGTGCGAGCCGCTTGATCACATGGCGCATGCGGAAATGTCCGAGCTCGTGCGCCAACACCGCTTCGATCTCGGCGATCTCCAGCCGCGACAGCAACGTGTCGAAAAACACGATGCGCTTGGATCTGCCGAAGCCGGTAAAGTAGGCATTGCCATGGCTGCTCCGTTTCGACCCATCCATCACGAACAGGCCCTTGGACGTGAAGCCGCAGCGCGCGATCAGGTTCTCGATCCGCGTCTTCATCTCGCCGTCCTGCATCGGCACAAATTTGTTGAACAGCGGCGCAATTACGCTTGGTGCGATGAATTGAACGAACAGCATGAAGACAATCGCCACCAGCCACACGTACAGCCACCATAGTTCGCCCATTCCCGCCATCAGCCACAGGACTGCGAACAACAGCGGCAATCCGAGAACGGTGCCGACCGCTGCCTGTTTTGCGAGATCGGCGAAGAACATCGCCAGCGTCATCTTGTTGAAGCCAAAGCGGCTCTCGATGCCGAATGTGCGAAACAGGTCGAACGGAAGTTCGATGACGGACAGGATTACCGCCAGCATTGCGACGAAGGCGACGCCACGGAGAAGTCCGGTCGCAAAAAAAGATGCCGCGAGATTGTCGATTGCCTGCAGGCCGCCGCCGAATGTCAGAATCAGCAGAACCGTGGCATCGAAGACGATGGCTTTCATGTTGAGACGCGTCTTCGCGCTGCTGTAGTCCGCCGCCTTTTGATGGGCGTCCAGGCCGATCTCATTCGAGAACGCGGCGGGAACCGCGCCGCGATTCGTCTGGATGTGCCGGACATGGCGCGACGCCAGCCAGAGCCGCAAACCGGTGGCTGTCAGTAACGCGGCAAGAAACAATAGGCCAAATGTGTTCATGGATGTCGGTCAGCGTCTGTGACAAAATGACGTCAGGAAAATTCTCGAAAAAACACAGAAGATTATGGCACAGGATCCCGGCAACCTGATCTGGATTGATATGGAGATGAGCGGGCTCAGTCCCGACGATGACCGTGTCCTCGAAGTGGCGATCGTCATCACGGATGCGCAGTTGAACGTGCTTGCCGAAGGTCCCGTCAAGATCGTTCATCAGCCTGACGACGTCTTCGAGCGCATGGATTCGTGGAACAAGTCCACGCACAAGAAATCCGGCCTGATCGACCGGGTCAAGGCAGCGACGGAAAACGAGGCGGAAGTGGAAGCGGAACTGATCGCTTTCCTGGCGCAGCATCTGCCGGCGAGCACGTCGCCGATGTGCGGCAATTCAATCTGCCAGGACCGCCGATTTCTCGCCCGGCACATGCCGAAGCTCGAGGCCTTCTTTCACTACCGCAACCTGGATGTCTCCACACTGAAGGAGTTGGCCAAACGCTGGAAGCCGGCAATCATGGCCGGATTCGCCAAGCACGGCAAGCACGAGGCGCTGGCCGACATCCATGAATCCATCGAAGAATTGAAGTACTATAAAGAGAAATTTCTCAATCTCGAAAAGCCGTAAAGGCCGTGAATATCGTGAATGCCGCAGCTTCAAATTAATTTCTAGTCGTAGCTTCTCATCTGCGTAACCGAATTCCTGGCTCGACTTTGGTTTTCTGGGCTTTTCCGGCATTCACGACATTCACGGCCTTTACGGCATTCACGAACTTCCCGTCTCCCTGTTCTTCAGCACATGCTGGATCAGCCTTTGCGTCGACGGATCGTGCCCGGATCCCGGCCGACCGGCCTTCAGATCTTCCAGCACGCCGCCGGCAAGCTGTTTGCCGAGTTCCACTCCCCACTGGTCGAAGGAGTTCACGTTCCAGATCGCGCCTTGCACGAAGACCTTGTGCTCGTAGAGCGCGATCAGCGCACCCAGTGAGCGCGGGTCCAGTTGCCTGAGAACGATGGTGTTGCTCGGACGATTGCCGGGAAACACGCGATGCGGCGTCAGTCGATCCAGCTCTTCGCCCTCCATGCCGCGTGCCTTTAGTTCGGTTCGGACTTCGTCGGCGCTCTTGCCGCGCAACAGCGCTTCGGTCTGCGCGATGCAGTTGGCGAGCAGCATGTCGTGGTGACCGGGCATGTTGTCGGCGGGGTTTGCCGCGACGATGAAGTCCGCCGGCGTGACCTGTGTGCCCTGATGCAGGTGCTGGAAGAACGCATGCTGGCCATTGGTCCCGGGTGCGCCCCAGATCACCGGTCCGGTGGGGTAGTTGGCCACCGTGCCGGAACGATCCACTCTCTTGCCATTGCTCTCCATGTCGAGCTGTTGCAGGAAGGCCGGGAAATGAATCAGGTCCTGGGCGTAGGGCAGCACCGCGTGGGTGGGATGGCCGATGAAATCGATGTGCCATACCCCGATCAGGGCTGCCATGGCCGGCAGGTTGCGTTGCAGCGGCGTGTTGCGGAAGTGCTCGTCCATTTCGAAGGCGCCGCTCAGCAGTTCCTCGAAACGTTCGAAGCCGATGGCGAGCGCAATCGGCAGGCCGATGGCTGACCACAGCGAGTAGCGACCGCCCACCCAGTCCCAGAACCCGAACACGCGCTCGGGGGTGATGCCAAATTCGGCGGTGGCTTCGAGGTTGGTTGAAACGGCGGCGAAATGGTGCTCTACCAGGTCTTTAACCGGACCATATGCGGACAGCTTAGTAAGCAACCACTCGCGAGCGGAGCGTGCATTGGTCAAGGTTTCCTGAGTCGTGAAGGTCTTCGACGAGACAATGAACAGCGTCGTCTCGGGGTCCAGTCCGGCGAGGGTGGCGGCCAGGTGCGCGCCATCGACATTGGAGACGAAATGGGCACGCAGGCCGGGCGAGCCGTAGGGTCGAAGCGCCGTTGTCACCATCAGCGGACCCAGGTCGGAGCCGCCGATGCCGATGTTCACTATGTCGGTGAACGTTCGGCCGGTGCAGCCCCGGGCGATGCCTCCGCGAATATGTTCGGCCATGCCGCGCATGCGCTCGAGGACGGCGCGAACCCCGGGCATGACGTCCTGCCCGTTTACCATGACCGGCCGCTGCGAACGATTGCGCAGGGCCGTGTGCAGAACGGCGCGTTTTTCGGTGACGTTGATGCGCCGGCCTTCGAACAGGGCCGCAATTTGTGCCGGGACGACGGCATCTTCGGCCAAAGCCACCAACAGGCGGCGTGTTTCGGCCGAAATCGGATTCTTGGAATAGTCGAGCAGGATTCCGCAGGCCTCGATGGAAAACGCCCGCGCGCGCTGTGGATCCTGGGCGAACAAGTCGAGGATGCGCGTGGCGCCCATTTCGCGGGAGTGCGCATCCAGGGATTTCCACGTGGGTCGATCGGTCAGGCGCATGAGATTAAGAGCAGGGACGAGGGACGAGAGGCGAGGGGCGAGGGAATATCCTGCCGATCGAATTCTATACGACGGCTCGTCGGAAAAAACAAAAGGCCCCCGGACTATTCCGGGGGCCTTTGAATTGAATCTGTTTGCTGGACGCTTAAGCGGCCTTTTTCTTGGTGGTCGCACCGCTGGCGGCGCTGATCGAGGCTTCCGTTGCTTCTGTGACTTGCTTGGTCGCCTTGCTGAATGCATCGTAGGCTTGGTTCGCGGCGGCCATCGCCGACTTCACGGCGGCAACAGCAACATCTGAACCGGCGGGCGCGCTTTTCACGGCCTTGTCGAGTGCGGTCGTCAGGTTCTTGTTCACATCGGCGAAGCGTCCTTCGAAGAACTTGCTCATTTCCGTCTGGGTCTCGGCGACGACGGAATAGAGACTGCGTCCATAAGCAGTGGCCTTTTCGGTCGAAGGCTGGACGATCGAGCTCTGGATTTCGGTCAGCTCCTGGACATCTTTGGCGGCAACAACCGTCTTGGCATGTTTCACGGTGTCGGCAAAGACGGCCTTGGCGATCTTCATTTGCATGTCGAGAATCTTTTCGGCACCGGCTGCGGCGATTCCGGCGAATTCAACGAAAGACTCCAGGTTTTCTTTATTCGTGGCCAACAGTTGCTCAGGTGCGTTGTACATAACCCTCTCCTTTGAACAGGTGAAACCATTGATGGGACTGAATTCTGTGCTGCGATTGAATTTTGGTGCACTGCAAAAATCATCGCCATTGTAAAGCGCGTTCCCGCTAAGTCAACATAAAATTTGTGGATATCGGTATATTTGTGCAAGGGACGGACAGAAATACAATTAAACAGTGAGTTAACACAATTTCTAGAGCGGTGTGGAGCCTGAATGGACGCTGTGATTACGGCTTTGATCGGGGCCGCAAGGTCTCTTGTGCATCCCGTCATTCTGATGATTCTGCTGGTTCCGATGCTGATCGCCTTGGCCATCTGGATTGGTGTTGGCTGGGCCTATTGGGGCACCTGGACGTCCGCGATGCGTTGTCAGACCATGCCGATGCGGCAGAGATGAAGCGGATTCTTGACGTTGCGCGAGGGCGGCTGTTCCTGCTCGGACTCATCACCGGTGTGCTTTACTTCATCCCGCCCTTTAATCTGGTGGCGCCCGTGTTTTCGGCGCTGGCCTTCATTCATCTATGCCTGGCGGAGCTGCAGCGCTTGCGCCTCGCGGGCGCGCAGGAAAGAGGGGTGAGGGGCCAGGGACCAGGGGCTAGGGGCTAGAAATGAAAAGGCGGCGCGTTGCGCCGCCCTCTTTAGTGGTTCAGGCTTTTTCCTTAGTCCCTAGCCCCTGGCCCCTCGCCCCTGCCGCGATTCACATCCTCTCGTAAATCGCGGCAATCCCCTGTCCCCCACCGATGCACATGGTCACCAGCGCGTACCTGCCCTTGATGCGCTGCAGTTCATAGAGCGCTTTGACCGAGATAATGCAGCCGGTGGCGCCGACCGGATGGCCCAGCGCAACGGCGCCACCGTTTGGATTGACTTTCTTCGGATCGAAGCCCAGATCCCTCGCGACTGCACAGGCCTGCGCCGCGAAAGCTTCATTCGATTCGATCACATCCATGGCGGCGACTTTCAGGCCGGCCTTTTTCATGGCGCTCTGGACTGCGGGAATTGGGCCGAGACCCATCAGCGTCGGCTCGACCCCCGCATGGCCGTAGGCGACCAGCCGCGCCATCGGCTTGAGTCCTTTTTTCTCCGCGAGTTTGCGCTCCATCAAAACGACAGCGGCTGCGCCGTCGTTGATGCCCGATGCATTCCCCGCAGTAACGGTGCCGTCCTTCTTGAACACGGTTTTGAGTTTGCCGAGATTCTCCACGGTCGCGTCGCCGCGCACGTGCTCGTCGGTGTCGAACAATTTGGTGCCTTTGCGGTCCTTGATCTCGATCGGCAGGATCTGGTCCTTGAAATAACCGTTCTGTATCGCACTTGCCGCACGCCGATGACTTTCGACCGAAAATTCGTCCTGCATGGCACGTGTCAGGCTGTATTTAGCCGCAACATTCTCTGCGGTTACCCCCATGTGCATCGCATCGAACGGATCGGACAGCGCGCCGGTCAGCGAATCCACCACGACCTGATCGCCCATCTTCGATCCCCAGCGCGCGCCCGGCAGCCAGTAGTTGGCGCGGCTCATGGATTCCACGCCGCCTGCAACCGCGACGTCTGCGTCGCCTAGCGCAACGATCTGGGCGGCGCTGACGATGGCCTGCAGCCCGCTGCCGCACAGCCGGTTCAGCGTCATCGCCGGAACTTCCTTCGGGATCCCGCCGTTGATGGCGCAGACGCGCGACAGATACATGTCTTTCGTTTCGGTGTGAATCACGTTGCCGAAGACGACGTGACCAACTTCCTCGGGCGCCACCTTGCCGCGCGACAGCGCTTCCCGCACGCAGCGCGCACCCAGATCGGTCGGCGCGAAATCCTTCAGCGCCCCGCCGAAATCGCCGATCGCTGTCCGTACGCCGGAAATCACCACTACTTCACGTCCGTTGTTCATTACTTTTCTCCTGTACAGATCTTAGTTCTTGAACCACGGAGGACACGGAGGGCGCGGAGGAAAAACAAGAGAAAGAAGAGTGGGGATTGATCTGATTCTTGGCGGACGTCCAGTTGCAGCGGAAGTTTGCCGAACAGAGGTGCTCGCGGCCTCCGGTACACTTGAACCCGATTTCTCATTCTCGTTTCTGGTTTTCCTCCGTGATCTCCGTGTACTCCGTGGTTCCCGATTTAGTCTCTATGCCCGTTCGATTGCGAGAGCGACACCCATGCCGCCGCCGATGCACAGCGACGCGAGGCCTTTTTTCGCATCGCGCTTGATCATCTCGTGAATCAGTGTGACCAGTATGCGGCAGCCGGATGCGCCGATCGGATGACCGATCGCAATCGCGCCGCCATTGACGTTGACCTTCGACGTGTCCCAGCCCATGTCGCGATTCACCGCGATCGCCTGCGCTGCGAAGGCTTCGTTGATTTCCAGCAGGTCGATCTCCCCGGGCATCCAGCCGGCCTTCCTCAGACACAACTGCGATGCCGGAATGGGACCGACACCCATGATGCTCGGATCGACGCCCGCGGACGAATAAGCCTTGATGCGCGCCAGCGGCTTGAGGTCCAGTTCCTTGGCTTTGGCTGCGCTCATCATCATCACGGCAGCGGCGCCATCGTTGATGCCCGATGCATTGCCGGCGGTTACGGTGCCGCTCTTGTCGAACGCCGGTTTCAGCGCTCCCAACGTGTCGGCGGTCGTGCCGTGGCGCACGAATTCGTCGGTTTCGAAAATCACATCGCCTTTTCGGGTGGAAATAGTGATTGGTATGATCTCATCCTTGAACCGGCCGGCTTTCTGTGCGGCTTCCGCTTTCTGCTGGGAGGCGGCGGCGAACTCGTCTTGTTCCTGGCGCGACACATTCCATTTCCGGGCGACATTCTCGGCCGTAACACCCATGTGATATTGATTGTAGACGTCCCACAGGCCGTCGACGATCATCGTGTCGATCAGCTTGCCGTCCATCATGCGTAATCCGTCGCGCGCGCCGTTCAGCACGTGCGGCGCCAGGCTCATGTTCTCCTGTCCGCCGGCGATCACGATGTCGGCATCGCCGGCTTTGATCGCCTGTGCGGCGAGATGTGTGGCCTTGAGGCCCGAACCACAGACTTTATTGATGGTCATTGCCGGAACCATGTGGGGAAGGCCGGCGCGGATGGCGGCCTGGCGCGCCGGGTTCTGACCGGCGGCGGCGGAGAGTACCTGCCCCAATAATACCTCGCTGATCATGTCCGGCTTGACACCGGTCCTGGCGAGCAGCGCGGAAATGACTTTCGCGCCGAGATCTGTTGCGGGAATCTTGCCTATCGTGCCGCCGAACTTGCCGACACCGGTGCGCAATGCAGCGACGATTACCACGTCAACCATCTGAGAATCTCCTCACTCGGGTACATCCGGAACGGCGGCGCCGCCGGCGAATGGTTTGAGCATTCTCCGACGGTGGCAGAAAAGGAGGGCGCAGTGTACGCCCGCGTTTTAAGGCTTGTCGAGAAAAATGTTGCTTTGCGCAATACAGTGGTTCGATCGGCAAAACTCAGTCGCTGTCACGAATGAAACGAATGATTTGGCTCCGCAGCCGTGACTCGTTGGCGACTTGTCGCTCGTTTGCGGGAACGGCCGCCAGTGCGCCGCGTCGGAAAACACAATTGGGCCACAGCGGTCAGTCCTGCTCCTGGACGAATTTGATAATCTGGCGGCGCGCCTTCTTGGTGGGCCGTCCACCGGGGAAAGGTTTCGACTGACGCTCGATCTTCATCAGGGCAATCTTTTCTTCCCGGGCCTTGCGGCTCTCGTCGGATTCGAAATACAACTTTGTGGCTTCGGCGGCCGAGCCTCGACGTTCACCCAGCGCGAAAACCGTGATTTCCCACGCATAGGGGCCGTTGCGTATCGAAAGCGCATCGCCGGATTTCAGCACCTTCGCCGGTTTCACGCGTTCGCCGTTGACCTGCACCTTGCCGCCCTCTACCGCATCCGCCGCCAGACTGCGGGTTTTATAGAAGCGGGCCGCCCACAACCACTTGTCGATTCGGACGCGAAGGTTGCCGTCATCATCCATGAGCCAAGCCTTGAGCCTCTATGCCGTCGCGAATGTAAGCCGCTCGTGAATGCCGTGAATGCCGTGAAAATCGTGAATGTCGTGAGGGCGGAAACAAATAGGTGTTCTTACGAGTCACGGTATTCACGACATTCACGGCATTCACGGCCTTTCTTAGTGCTTCGTCTTCTCCGCTGGCATGATGACGTTCGCTGCGAATACCTGCTCAGCATCGACCGTATCGAAGACGTAATGCCGACCGCAGAATTCGCAGTCCACTTCGACGTTGCCACGCTCTTCGATTATGGAGCGCACTTCATCGTGCCCGAGCATGCGCAGCATGGACGTGACCCGCTCGTGCGAGCAGGAGCAGCGGAACGCAACCGGACGCGGCTCGAAAACGCGCACGTCTTCCTGGTGATAAAGACGGCGGATGATTTCCGGCGCCGGAAGACTGAGCAATTCCTCGGGTTTGATGGTTTCGCCCAGGC
>JANOGH010000473.1:0-1943 GCA_031414075.1 Betaproteobacteria bacterium
GCATCGATGCCCATGCCTTTCAGATGCGCTTTCGCTTCCTCCAGTTCACCGCCCTTGCGCGCGGTAATGGCGACCTTGGCACCCATTTCGCCCAGGGCTTCGGCTAACTGCAGGCCGAGTCCGCGAGATCCGCCAGTGATCAGCGCCGTCTTGCCACTCAGGTCAAACAGTTTCTTGACGTTCATACGAAGACTCCCAAAAATATTTCAACGCAAAGCGGCACGCGGACACGTTATCGACGGAGTCGGCCGATTGCGGGCAGTGCGCCGAAGCGCTGCCTCCCGCCCCAGATGGCTACGCCAACGCCGTGTCGGCAGCGCAAAGGTACGCGAAGGAATTCAAAAGCAAGGTTGATACGAGAGAGAAAAATTGTAGGTCGGCGCAATTATCGTATTTGCTCGCCAGGCGCAACGTGCTTCTTCAAGTCAATTTTCTTGGTTTTCCTTCGCGTACCTTCGCGTCCTTCGCGTTGCAAGAACTTGACCTGGGTCTTCCTAGACGACTTCAAACAGGCCGGCGGCACCCATGCCGCCGCCGATGCACATGGTCACCACCACGAATTTGACGCCGCGGCGCTTGCCCTCGATCAGCGCATGGCCGATCAGGCGACTGCCCGTCAGGCCGTACGGATGGCCCAGCGCGATCGAACCGCCGTTGACGTTTAGCCGCTCGTCCGGAATACCCAGCTTGTCGCGGCAATAGATCACCTGCACCGCAAACGCTTCGTTGAGTTCCCACAGTCCGATGTCGTCGATCTTCTTGCCGGCTTTTTTCAGCAGCTTCGGGATCGCGAACACCGGACCGATGCCCATTTCGTCCGGCTCGCAGCCGGCCACCGCGAAGCCGCGGAAGATGCCCAGCGGTTTGAGCCCTTTGCTGGCGGCCACCCGGTCGCTCATGAGCACCTGCGCCGAGGCGCCATCGGAAAACTGGCTGGCATTGCCGGCCGCTATGACGCCACCTTCGATCGCAGGTTTGATCTGCGAAACGCCTTCGTAGGTCGTGTCGGGACGAATGCCTTCGTCTTCGCTGGCGGTCACCTGTTTGGTGGATTCCTGGCCGGTATTCTTGTCCACGATTTTCATCGTGGTGGAAATCGGCACGATCTCGTCTTTCGTCTTGCCGGCTGCGCGCGCTGCCGCCGCGCGCTGTTGGCTGAGAACCACGTAGCGGTCCTGCGCTTCGCGCACGATCTTGTAGCGCTTCGACACCATCTCGGCGGTCGCCAGCATCGGCCAGTAGAGCTCGGGCTTGTTCTGCTCCAGCCAGGCCTCCTTCAGCATGTGTTTGTTGGCTTCGTTCTGCACGCAGGAAATGGATTCCACGCCGCCTGCGACAAAAATGTCGGCCTCGCCCGCGAGAATGCGCTGGGCGGCGAGAGCGACCGTCTGCAGTCCCGAAGAACAGAAACGGTTGACCGTCATGCCCGATACGGTGACCGGCATGCCGGCCCGCAGCGCGACCTGGCGGGCGATGTTCTGGCCCGTCGCGCCCTCGGGATTCGCGCAACCCATGATGACGTCTTCGACCTCCGCCGGATCGAGCTTCGCCCGCTCCAGTGCGGCCTTGACGACGTGGCCTCCCATCGTTGCGCCATGAGTCATATTGAGCGCGCCCTTCCAGCTCTTGCACAGTGGCGTGCGCGCGGTAGAAACGATTACTGCATCAGTCATCTTGTCTTCTCCAGGTGCGATTGCGCATGAACAAAAATTCTTGATGGAGGGTGGCCAAAGGCCGGGCTCTCAACCGGTGAACGACTTTCCTTCGGCCGCGAGCCGCGAAAGCAAAGCCGTGGGTTTCCAGAGCTTGTCGCCGGTCTCTTGTTCGAAGCGGTTCATCAACCGCACCGCGTTGTACAGACCGAGCATGTCGGCGTAGAACATCGGTCCACCGCGGAAGACGGGAAAGCCGTATCCGGTCAGGTACACCATGTCGACGTCGGA
>JANOGH010000474.1:0-2304 GCA_031414075.1 Betaproteobacteria bacterium
ACATGAAGAAGAAGGTTCCCGTCATCGCGGCCGGCTGTCGCTACGCGTGGTCGTCCCTGCGGCCGCGCGCGGGCGCAAATTCCACAAAATGGAATGATGCCCGAATCCATGGTGCGGAACAGCCGATCTCGGGGTAGCCAAATCTTGCAGGCGGTCGTGACGGAAAAATGCCTCGGCGCGCTATACATCGGCGCCACCAAAGGAGTACAGTTTCCGCGCAGCTTTTAAACCTATATTGAAAGACCGCTGCTGCAGGGACAATGTAGGAATGACAATCAAAAATATTTCAAGCTCGATGGAGGGTTAACCAAATGAAACTCAAAGTAAACCAGCAAGAGAGGGGTTACGAGGGGGATCCGCAAATGCCACTCATGTGGTATCTGCGCGACGAACTCGCCCTCACTGGAACCAAGTTCGGGTGCGGCACGGGGCTCTGTGGCGCCTGTACCGTGCATATCGACGGCAAAGCCGTAAGATCCTGTGTCACGGTCATGCAGGATGTGTCGGGTCACGCAGTGACCACCATCGAGGGGCTCTCCCCTGATGGCAATCACCCGGTGCAAAAGGCCTGGCGCGCGGCGAACGTGCCGCAGTGCGGTTATTGCCAGTGCGGACAGATCATGAGCGCGGCCGGACTGCTCGCAGAGAACAAGAATCCATCGGATGACGATATCCTCGCGGCCATGTCCGGGAATATCTGTCGCTGCGGATGCTATCAACGCATTTTTTCGGCGGTCAAGTCAGCCGCCAAGGAGGCCTGAGATGAAATTCGATCAGCTCATAAATCAGGCAGGCATCACCAACGTCAGCCGACGCAATGTTCTGAAGGGGGTCGTTTCAGCCGGTGGCCTGGTACTGGCCGCTCAGATCCTGCCGCGCATGGCAATGGCGGATGGCGGCTCGGTCAACGCGTACAAGACCGGCGCGGGTGGAATGCCGGGGGGGGTCGTATGGGATCCGCAGGTTTACGTCTCCATCGCTCCGAGCGGCATAGTGACCATTGTCACGCATCGCTCCGAAATGGGACAAGGGTCACGTACCAGTCTGCCCATGGTGGTCGCGGACGAAATGGAAGCCGATTGGTCCAAGGTCAGAATCGTCCAGGCCGAAGGCAATGAGCAGAAATACGGCAACCAGGACACGGATGGGTCGCGCAGCATCCGCCACTTCATCCAGCCGATGCGGGCATGCGGTGCCGCGGCAAGGCAGATGCTGGAGCACGCGGCTGCGCTGACATGGAACGTTTCCGATTCGGACTGCCGTGCCGAAAACCACAAGGTGATCCATATCCCCACCGGCAAGTCGCTGGGCTACGGTGAACTCGCCGCGCGCGCCGCCACGCTGAAAACACCCAGCGAGAAGCGCCTAACCCTCAAAGATCCATCGCAATTCCGCTACATCGGCAAGGGTGAAGTCCAGATTACGGACCTGTTCAACATCACCACGGGCAAAGCCATGTACGCCCAGGACATCAACGTACCGGGCATGAAGTTCGCGGTTGTCGCACGTCCGCCGGTCGTCCTCGGCCAGGTCAAGACATTCGACGAAGCAGCTGCCATGAAAGTGCCGGGCGTCGTGAAGGTCGTCAAGATCCCTTCGACGCCCATGCCCGCGGTGTTCGCTCCTCTGGGTGGCGTCGCAGTCATCGCAAACAGCACCTGGGCGGCGATCAAGGGACGTGAAGCGCTGAAAGTCACCTGGGATGATGGCCCCAACAAGAACTACGATTCGGACACGTACAAGGCGCAGATGCAGGCGACGGCGCGCAAGCCGGGCAAGACCGAGCGCAATGAGGGCGACGTCGACAAGGCGCTGGCAGGCGCGGCAAAGGTCGTCGAGCACGAGTACTACATTCCGCATGGCGTCCATGTTCCGATGGAGCCGCCTGCCGCAGTCGTACAGATCAAGGATGGGAAAGCCGAAGTCTGGGCCTGCGTGCAAAGCCCTGGCGGAACCCGCGGCGACGTCGCCAAGGTCCTTGGAATGAAGGTAGAGGATGTCAGAGTCAACGTCACGCTGCTGGGCGGTGGCTTCGGGCGCAAATCGAAGTGCGACTTTGCCCAGGAAGCGGCAATCCTTTCCAAGGCGATGGGCGGCACCCCGGTGAAAGTGGTGTGGACCCGCGAAGACGATATCCAGCACGGCTTTTACCACAGCGTGGCCTACCAGCACGTGACCGCCGGGCTCGATCAACACGGCAAGGTGATTGCCTGGCGTCACCGCAGTGTCGCACCCTCGTTCATGGGCAACTTCATGGAGGATCCACTGCGCGAAAGCGCGGGGGGAGATCGGCATGGGCCTGAT
>JANOGH010000475.1:0-1615 GCA_031414075.1 Betaproteobacteria bacterium
CTCAGCTCCTCGAAGCGCGCCATCCGCGCCTTGCTCTTGGTCTGCCGCGCCTTGGCGTTGGAGCGCACCCATTTCAGCTCCTCCTTCATCGCCTTCATGCGCGCGTCTTCGGTCTTCTGCTCCTGCTCAAGGCGCTGCTCCTTCTGTTCCAGCCAGGAACTGTAGTTGCCCTTCCACGGGATACCGCGGCCACGGTCGAGTTCCAGAATCCATTCAGCCGCGTTGTCGAGGAAGTAGCGATCGTGGGTGACTGCTACCACGGTGCCGGGGAATTTCTGCAGGAACTGCTCCAGCCAGTCCACGCTTTCCGCGTCGAGGTGGTTGGTCGGCTCGTCGAGCAGCAGCATGTCGGGCTTCGACAGCAACAGCCGGCACAGTGCGACGCGGCGTTTCTCGCCACCGGAGAGCTTGGCAATTTTCGCATCCCAGGGTGGCAGTCGCAGCGCATCGGCGGCAATCTCGAGCTGGTGTTCGACGTCGGTGCCGCTGGTGGCGAGGATTGCTTCGTACTTGGCCTGCTCGGTGGCAAGTTTGTCGAAGTCGGCATCCGGCTCGGCATACGCGGCATAGATTTCATCGAGCTTCTGCTTCGCCTCCATCACCTCGCCGAGGCCGCCTTCCACTGCCTGGCGCACGGTCTGCCCGGGATCGAGTTGTGGCTCCTGGGGCAGGTAGCCGATGCGCAGGTTCGGCATCGGCGTCGCTTCGCCTTCGATATCCTTGTCGACCCCGGCCATGATCTTCAGCAGGCTGGACTTGCCGGAACCATTCAATCCGAGCATGCCGATCTTGGCGCCGGGGAAAAAGGAAAGGGAAATATCCTTGAGGATTTGGCGCTTGGGCGGGACGATCTTGCCCACGCGCTGCATCGTGTATACGTATTGAGCCATGGAATTCGAATCTCGGCGGCGGAACTGAAGAGCGGGGGATTATAAGCGAGTGTCGGGTGCGGCGGATTGCCCAGCTTGCCTGTTGCGACGCGCCAGGATCCTTTAGGGAACCTCTGAACATGTCCTGATTTGTCATTCCCGCGAAAGCGGGAATCCATGTTTTGTAAAGATAACTGGTTCCCCGCTTTCGCGGGGAAGACACATGTTCAGAGATTCCTTAGAGCATCGCTGGCCCAATCTGGCCGACGCCGGCGCCTCATTTGCGCACGAAATAGACGTCGAACCTCTGCTTCAGCACGGCCTGATAGTAGATGCCCGTGAGGCGGTCGCTCGCCGGATCGTACTTGAGTTCGTAGGTCGAGCCCGCGTAGCCGCCCGCGCGCAACTCGAAGGATGCGCGCAGCGTCGCCCCTTCCCGCGCGGCCTGCGCCTTCGCGAAGGGAAGCGGATTCGGGTTGAAGTACATCGCCTCGATCTGGCCGTTCGGGCCGATGCTATTGATCGCGATCGTGTAGCCGCCATCGGGCCGAACCCAGGCGCCCTTGAGCACATCGAAATCGATCTGTTTTACGACGGCGGGAGCAGACTCTACCTTCGTTGCCGGTGCCTTATCCTGCGCCGCCGCGGCACCAATCGAGGCCAACGCCAGCGCGAGTCCGACCAACAGTGCATGCATTGCAACGCTCATTTACTGGTCGCCTTGGTCCGTCGCTCGTCGCGCCCTG
>JANOGH010000476.1:0-6772 GCA_031414075.1 Betaproteobacteria bacterium
TTCGTCAACACTCTGGTGCTGCGCGCGCAGGTGTCGGGGGAGTTGACGGTCCGAGGGTATCTCGGGCGCATGCGCGAGGTGTGCCTGGACGCCTTCGCGCACCAGGACCTGCCCTTCGAGCGGCTGGTGGAAGAGTTGCACCCGGTGCGCGACATGAGCCGCAATCCGGTGTTCCAGGTGATGTTCGCGCTGCAGAACGCGCCGCAGAGCAGCCTCGAGTTGCCCGGGCTCACGTTGCACCCGGTCGAGGCCGGTCGTGGCGCGGCGCTGATCGACCTCTCGTTGGATGTGCAAGAGACCGCTGAGGGACTTGTCGGGATCTTCGAATATGCGACCGACCTGTTCGATAAGACGACCATCGCGCGCTTGGCCGCGCATTGGCGCACGCTGCTCGAAGCGATGGTGGCGACACCCGAGTGCCGCGTCGACGAATTGTCACTGCTGAGCGAGGCAGAACGGCATCAGTTGTTGGTTACATGGGATAACACGGCTGCGGACTATCCGGCCGACGCGCTGCTTCACAAGATGTTCGAAGCACAGGCGGCGCGTACTCCCGACGCGGTGGCCGTGGTGTTCGAAGATCAACGCCTGACCTACCGTGAGCTGGACGCGCGCACCAATCAGCTCGCCCATAACCTCCAAAAGCACGGCGTCGGGCCCGACACGCTGGTTGCACTTTGCCTCGAACGCTCGTTGGAGATGGTCGTCGGCCTGCTCGGCATTCTCAAGGCCGGTGGCGCCTACGTGCCGATCGACCCTGATCTTCCGCAGCAGCGTCTTGCCTACATGCTCGGGGAGCTGGCATCCCCCGTGGTGTTGACCCAGAATCGGCTGCGCGCGCAGTTGCCGTGCGACCCCGCCCGCGCGATCTGTCTCGATACCGATTGGCAAGCCATCGCCGGGGAATCCACCTTGCCGGCATCGAGCAATGCGACGGCGGTCAATATCGCGTACGTGATCTACACTTCGGGATCAACCGGATACCCGAAGGGCGTCATGGTTCCCCATGCGGGAATCTGCAATCACATGTTCTGGGTGCAGCGTGTGTATCCGCTTGGGGACGGGGACGTCGAGTTGCAGCACACGCCGTTTAGTTTCGATGCCTCGGTTTGGGAGTTCTTCGCCCCTTTGCTGTCCGGGGCCAAACTGGTCATGGCGCGGCCCGGTGGCCACCTGGACCCGGCCTACATTGCGGAAACGATCCTTACGCATCGCGTTTCAACCCTGCAGCTGGTGCCCTCTCAGCTGCGCATGCTCCTGGAGGAGCCGGCCTTTGAGCGTTGCGCCCCTCCGCTGAAGCGCGTCTACTGCGGCGGGGAGTCGCTCAGCAGAGAGCTGTGTGATGCCTTCCACGCGTTGCTGCCGCAAGCCAGCCTGCATAATCTGTACGGCCCAACGGAAACGTCCATCGATACGACCTATTGGGACTGTGCTCGTGGGGCCGGGTCCGGCGTAATTTCGATTGGCAGGCCAATCGACAATATGCGAACGTATATCGTCGATTCCCGAATGCAATTGTCTCCGATCGGCGTGCCGGGCGAGCTCCTGGCTGGCGGGATCGGACTTGCTCGCGGATACCTGAACCAGCCCGAGCTCACGGCGGAGCGGTTCCTTCGTGACCCATTCTGCCCGGCGCCCGGCGCCCGGGTCTACAAGACGGGCGACCTCGCGCGCTATCTGCCCGACGGCAACATCGAGTGGCTCGGCCGCATCGATCATCAGGTAAAAGTCCGCGGATTCCGGATCGAGCTCGGCGAAATCGAGGCCGTGATCAGTGAGTATCCGGCCGTGCGCAATAACGTGGTCGTGGCGAGAGAGGACGTCCCGGGAGACCAGCGCCTCGTCGCCTATATCGTCGCCGAGAACCCACCTGCAGACCTGGATGGACAGTTGCGCTCGTTCGCCCGCGCCCGCATACCCGACTATATGGTTCCCGCTCACTTTGTAATGCTCGACGCGTTGCCACTGACCATCAGCGGCAAGCTCGATCGCAGAGCGCTGCCGGCACCCAGTGCCATGAACGAGGCGCCACGCGCGGATATAATCGCGCCTCGCACAATTACTGAGGAGTTGGTAATGGCTGTGTTCCAGGAAGTGCTTGAACGCACGAGTTTCGGGGTTACGGACAATTTCTTCGATCTCGGGGGCCATTCGCTTATGGCAATGCGTCTGATGCCCAAGCTTCGGGTTGCCTTTGGCGTCGACCTTCCATTCCGCCATCTGTTCGAGCATCCGACGGTGGCGGGACTCGCCGAGGTCATCGATAGGCTGTCGTGGATTGCCAATGCGAAGGTACCGATCCGCGGCGCCAGCGATCGCGAGGAGATCGAACTGTGAGCGTGCCGGCCTTCCTTGCCGAGCTGCGCAGCCGGGATATTCAGGTCTGGGCCGAGGGGGACCGGCTACGGTGCAATGCGCCCGCCGGCACGCCCACGCCGGAGTTGCGCAATGAGCTGCAGCAGCGCAAGAACAACATCCTGGAATTTCTGCGCACGGCCGAGGTCGTCGCACGGCAGCAACCGGCCATCGTTCCGATGGAGTCGCGCGGGACGCATATCCCGGTTTTTGCAGTGCCCGGGCACAACGGCGACATCTTTGCCTACCGCGACGTCGTGCGGCATCTGGGCGACGATCAGCCGTTCTTCGGGCTGCATCCGCCCGGACTTGATGGTCAGAGCGCACTGCTAGAGCGCGTCGAGGACCACGCCGCGTATTTCGCGGAACAGATCATCGCGTTCCGGCCAAACGGTCCGTACATCATCGCCGGTTACTGTGCAGGGGGTGCGGTGGCATTGGAATTGGCCCGACAACTCTCGCAGCGTGGTGCGATGATCAGTTTTCTGGCCCTGTTCGGCTGCCCCTATCCGACCGAATACCGATTCCTGTCGAGCCTCCCATATTGGGGAACGCGCCTACTCCTGCACACCCGGGCGCTAGGGTCGCAATCCTCGTTAAAGGATGCGTGGCAGTATCTCACCGCGCGACTGCGCAGGCGCACTGCCGCTGCGCGTGCAGAACGGACGCCTGCCGGGACCGACCCGCTGTCGCTTGTGAAGTTCAAGTTCGAGCAAGCCATGATGGCCGCAGTTCGCCGCTATACGCCCCGCCGCTTTTCAGGCCGTGTCTGCCTTATCCAGCCGAACCGGGACTGGCAGCGCCCTGCCAAGGCGAACCGCGACTCGCCATCGCGCGACTGGTTTTGCTGGAGATCCGTGGCGCCGCTTACCGAGGAATATTTCGGTCCGGACGACTGTGAAGCGCCCCGCATGCTTATCGAGCCCAACGTGCCACCGATGGCCGAGCTCTTCCGCGTGTGCCGCGAGAAATATGCTGCGGGGGTTGCCCAGTGACAGTGACGAAGCTCAAGATGTTCGCCAGTTATGATCAGGAAGTCGCCCTATTGGAGAGGTGTGTCACGGAGGTGTCTGATGGAGAGTCAAGGCTGGAAATTCTTGAGGCGGGCTGCGGAAGAAGTTGGCCACTGAAACTCGACAGCATCAAATACCGACTTACCGGTGTTGACATAGATAGCAAAGCGCTGGAAAGCAGGGTGAACAATTTCAAGGACCTCGACGAGGCGATAATCGCAGACTTGCGACAGGTCGATCTGGGGAGCCGAAAATTTGACGTCATCTATAATTCATTTGTGCTGGAGCATATTGAGAATGCGGCAGCTGTGCTGGAAAAGCTCAACCTCTGGCTTAAGCCGGGGGGAGTGCTCATACTGAAAATTCCGGACCGCGACACCGTATTTGGTTTCCTCACGAATATAACGCCGTTCTGGTTTCACGTGGCCTACTACAAATACATTTTGGGGCGCAAGAACGCAGGGAAACCCGGATATGGCCCGTATCCCACTTACTATGACGACGTTGTCAGTCGCAATGGCATAAGGGAGTTCTGCAAGTCACACAGCATGGCAATAATCGAAGAATATGGTCTTTGTACTTACCGGGTGGAGAAGGGCATGCGCTCACAAATGGTAAGTATCGTTACAGTTTTGGTCAGCGCTCTTTCCATGGGCAAATTGCCTTGGAGGCACAACAATCTGACCTACGTATTGAAGAAGGGCTAACCTGACCGCGTGGAGTATGGTCCCTGGTGCAAGCCTCCTCCCAGCTGGAATCGGGAGTTCCTGAAGTCTTGGAGAGCCTGGGAGAAACGTCCACCCGTCGCTTTTGTCGGGACCGGAATGCCTGCAGAAGGGCTTCCGCAAGACAAGAGGCATAGCGTTCTTGTGAAGGTGGTTCGATGATTGATCAATCGACCAATGGCGGTCCAATCAAATGATGCGAAGACTACTGGCGAAGCTGTTGCTCATGTTTGTGTCGCTGATCGTGGCGCTTGCTCTGGCGGAATTTGCTCTGCGCTGGATTTCACGAGGCGGCCTTCCGGTGAAGGATCCATACTTGGGTACGGTCATGACACCGGGCGGGGATTGGGACGCAAATAGTTTTCGCAACCCGCGCGTGCTCAAGCAGGCCGATATTGTGGCAATCGGCGATTCTCAAACGATGGGATGGAACGCCGCGCGCGAGGAAGCATGGCCGCTGGTACTCGGCTCGCTGGCGTCGGCATCGGTATATGAGATGGCCCTAGCCGGATACGGCCCGGTACAATATGCTCACCTTACCGATCGCGCGCTTCAACTGCAGCCGAAGGTCGTTATCTTTGGCTTCTACTTCGGAAACGATATTTACGACGCGAAACTGATGGCGTATGAATCGGACGCGTGGAAAGACCTTCGCGATCCAAACTACAAAGACATAAAAACCGGTAGTGACGATCCCGACAAAATTATCGCTCTGGTAAATCAGGCCGGCACACAGCCGATGTCATTGTCGGCCTCGAGCTACGCCGCCCGCCATTGGATCCGCAAAAACAGCAAACTGTATGTGCTGTTGGGTGACGCGACAAGATCGCTTCGCCGAATGCTTGGGATCGCACCATCCACGGAGAATAGCCAGCAGTATGTCCAGGAGTTCGCCAATCAACATCCCGAATTGGCCTATGTTTACGACAAGGCGTCCCCGCTAACGACGACGCTGAGTCCAAGCTATCGACTGGTAGCGGTTGATCTTCGCAATCCCGCGACGCAAGAAGGCTGGCGTATTACGCAGGGAAGGTTGCTGGCGATCAAAAAGATCTTGGAAAGCGCAAACGTTCCTTTCGCAATTCTGCTGATTCCAACCAAGGAAAAGATCTATCTCGAATACATGAATTCCAGAAACGAGAAGATTCCGGATTCCTTCTTCGACTACAAGGCAAGAGAAGACGAGGCAATGGCGAAGGTTGAACAGTTTTGCGCAGCCAACGGCATGCGGTGCCCCTCTGCACTACAGCCGATGGTAGACGCTCTTACTCAAGGCATCAGAATTTACGATGCAACGATTGATGGCCATCCGCAGGCTCCGGGCTACCGCGTGATCGCGCAGCACGTTCATCGCTACCTGATCGAGGAGAAACTGCTTTCTGCGTCACGGTCCGTCGCGCCGCAGTAGCGCCGCCTGTCACGCTTCAAAATCAATCAAGCTCAAAAGCCGTTTCGTAATTCTGCTTGAGCTCCGGATTCTGCGCTTCCTTGCGCAGGTAGCAATTGCCGACCGCAAGGACGTCCAGTTCCGTCCCCATGAAACAGCGGAAGGCATCCTCCGGCGTGCCCACGATGGGCTCTCCACGCACGTTGAAGCTGGTGTTCACCAAAACCGGGCAACCCGTTTTGCGTTCGAATGCGGATATCAGGGCGTGATAGCGCGGATTGGTATCTTCATGCACGGTCTGAACGCGTGCCGAGTAGTCAACGTGCGTGACGGCGGGAATGTCGGATCGTGGCACGTTGAGCTTGTCAATCCCGAAGAGCTGATTTTCCTCGGTCGTCATTTCGCGACGCCGGGCCTTTACCACGTCGGCCACCAGCAGCATGTAGGGGCTATCGCCGTCGAGCTCGAACCAGTCGCTCAGGCGCTCGCGCAGGACCGACGGTGCAAAAGGCCGGAAGGATTCCCGGTACTTGACCTTGAGGTTGAGCGTCTTTTGCATACTCGGCGAGCGCGGATCGCCGAGAATGGAGCGGTTGCCCAGCGCCCGGGGACCGAATTCCATCCGCCCCTGAAACCACCCGAGTGCTTTCCCCTGCGCGAGATCTTCCGCGCAGGCTGTAATCAGCGACGTATCCTCCAGCAGGTCGTACTTCGCGCCGCAGCGTTTCAGGCGCCCCTCGATGTCGGCTTGCGCAAACGCAGGCCCGAGGTAGGAGCCCCGCATGGCATCGCCGTTCACCTGCCGCTTCTGGCCCAATTGCATGTGATAACCGACCAGCGCCGCACCCAAAGCCCCTCCTGCATCCCCCGCGGCCGGTTGGATGTAGATCTGGTCGAAGTGGCCGTCGCGCAAGACCTTTCCATTCGCCACGCAATTGAGCGCAACACCGCCTGCCAAACACAGATTCCTGATTCCGGATTCCTTGCGCAGCGCTCGCGTTAACCGCAACACGACTTCCTCGGTCACTGCCTGAATCGAGGCCGCCAAGTCCATGTGACGCTGCGTCAGAAGTTCGTCCTGCTTCCGAGGAGGCCCGCCAAAGAGTTTGTCGAACTTCCCGTTAGTCATGGTCAGGCCGGTGCAGTAATTGAAGTACGACAGATCGAGCCTGAACGAGCCGTCGAGCTTCACATCCATCAGGTGTTCAAAGATCTTGTCCGCGTACTTGGGCTCCCCATAGGGAGCGAGTCCCATGACCTTGTATTCCCCGGAGTTGACCTTGAATCCGGTG
>JANOGH010000477.1:0-2697 GCA_031414075.1 Betaproteobacteria bacterium
GTCTTCAGCGCCTTGGCGATCCGATCGTCGAGTGTCAGCGTCGTTCTCATGTTCATTCGCAGGGTAGCATTTCGATGCCTTGCAAACAAGCATCAAAGCATCAAGCGGGTATGGGGGATTAGGGTTGGGGGTAATTATTACTGAGGAGGCATCACCATGAACAAGTCAACGCTTCACGGATTCAGCCGCAGAGAGTTCCTGGCGGGCACCTCGCTGCTTGGCGCTGCCACTTTGCTCGGCCTTCCTCGCATCGCCGCGGCAGAGCCGCCGCCGGAGACCACCCGATTCAGGATCGCCCAAGGGCCGTTCATCTGCTACGCGCCGCAGATGATCGCCGAGGAGCTGTTGCGCATGGAAGGATTCACGGATGTCCTGTACATCAAGGTACCGGCAAATGACACTTACGCGACGATGGTCGCGAGTGGCGGCGTGGACCTGGCTGTCTTCGGACCGCCGACCGCCGTCATGGCGGTCGATGCAGGCAACCCCGTCGTCATGCTTGCCGGCCTGCACGTCGGCTGCTGGGAGCTGTTCGCAAACGAGCGTGTACGCGGGGTCCAGGATCTGAAGGGCAAGACTATCGCGGTGATCGGCATGGGCGCGCTTGACCAGCTCTGGCTCGCCAGCATCCTGAGCTACGTCGGCATGGATCCGTCGAAGGACGTCAACTGGCTCCCGGCGCAGAAGCTCAGCGAGACAATGCGGCTGTTCGTCGAAGGCAAGGCGGACGCATTCATGGGGTTCCCTCCGCACCCTCAGGAACTGCGCGCGAAAAAAATCGGACACGTGATCGTCAACATAACCCAGGACCGGCCCTGGTCCCAGTACTTCTGTTGCATGGCGTCGATGCCGGTCGAGTTCGTCAAAAAGTACCCGATCGCCACCAAACGCGCGCTGCGCGCACTGCTGAAGGCAGCTGACATTTGCGCGAGCGAGCCGGAGCGGGCAGCGCGCTTTCTGGTTGCGAAGGGCTACGAGCCGCGCTACGAGATCGCCTTGGAAGTGCTCAAGAGTCTGCCGTACAACCGCTGGCGCGACTCGAGTGCAGAGGACTCCCTGCGCTTTCATGCTCTACGTCTGCACGAGGCGGGACTGATCAAGTCCACACCGCAGCAAATTGTCGCCAGAGGGTCGGACTGGCGTTTCCTGAACGAGCTGAAAAAAGAACTCAAGGCATAGGAGCTCGATATGGCTAACGGCAAGCTGGTGCTCGATCACGCCGCTGATCCGAAAGTCCGACATGGCGGGACGTGGGACCGGCGGGATTTTGTGAAAAGTGCGGTTGCTCTGGCCAGCTCTGCAGCGATGCTGGGCTACGACTTGACGGCGGCTCGGGCGGAACCGCCGCCCGAGACCACGCGTATCCGTCTGAGCAAGATCCCCGGCATCTGCATCGCACCCCAGTACGTTGCCAAGGAGTTGCTGCACGCCGAGGGATTCACCGACGTCGAATACGTCACGGCCGAAGCGGGTGTTGGCCTATCGAAAGCCCTCGCGTCGGGTGAGATAGACGCGACGATCAATTACGCCGCACCCCTCATCCTTCCCCTCGACGCCGGACAACCGATCGTCGTCCTTGCCGGGGTTCACGTTGGTTGTTTCGAACTGTTCGGCAACGAGCCTGTCCGTTCGCTGCACGATCTGAAGGGCAGGTCCGTCGGTATTCAGGGAATCGGCTCGAGCCCGCATGTCTTCCTCGTAGCCATGGCGCGATACGTGGGACTCGACCCCGACCGGGACATCAAGTGGGTCACCGATCCTGCGGTGCGCCCGAAGATACTGTTCGAGCAGGGCAAGATCGACGCGTTCCTGGGTTTCCCACCGGAGCCACAGGAGCTGAGATCCCGACGCATCGGCCGCGTGGTCATCGATAGTTCGGTCGACCGGCCGTGGTCCCAGTACTTCTGCTGCATGATCGCGGCCAACCGGAAGTTTGTTCATCGTTACCCGATAGCCACCAAGCGCATCGTCCGCGCCATGCTGAAGGCATCCGACCTGTGTGCGGCGCAGCCCGAGCGCGCGGCGCGGCTCCTGGTCGAGGGCGGATTTACCCCGAATCGCGACTACGCTCTTCAAACGATGAGAGAAATCTCTTACAGGCGCTGGCGAGACTACAACCCAGAGGACACCATCCGCTTCTACGCCCTCAGACTCCAGGAAGCGGGAATGATTAAATCAAACCCGCAGAAGATCATCTCCCAAGGCACCGACTGGCGGTTTCTGAACGAGCTTAAGAAGGAATTGAAGGCGTAAGTGCGCATGGTGGCGGCTGACCATTGACACCTCATTGACTCGCAGGTTGTGCTTCCCTCGAAGGAAGCGCGATTTGAACGAAAGTTACACACAGGGAGGACAGCAATGAAAAGAATCTTGGAACTCACCTTTGCCTTGTCAGTCCTGATGTTGGCCTATGGCCCTATCGCCTCGGCTCACTGGCCCGATCAGGCGGCCCACCAGTTTGCCAACCTCGGTGAGTTCAAGCTGGAGGCCGGCGGGGTCATCAAGAACCTCAAGATGTCCTACGTCACCCACGGCAAACTCAACGCCACCAAGGACAACGCTGTCCTGTTCCAGCACGGCTTTGCTGCAAACCATCATTTGTTCGACCACATGATCGGGCCGGGCAAGCCGCTGGACACCGACAAGTACTTCATCATCTGCACGGATGAGTTGGCAAACACGCAGACCACGTTTGAG
>JANOGH010000478.1:0-5172 GCA_031414075.1 Betaproteobacteria bacterium
GCGTAATGGTGTCCAACAGCCCGTCCTTGCGGAACATCTCCTTGATGCCGCGTATCGCCTGACGTGTGCGCGCCTCGTTTTCGATCAGGGCGAACCTCACGTACGCATCCCCGTACTCACCGAATCCGATTCCCGGTGAAACGGCGACTTTCGCATCCGCCAATATCTTCTTGGCGAATTCGAGCGAACCCATTTTCTGGTAGGCATCGGGGATTTCCGCCCAGATATACATCGAGGCCTTCGGCATCTGCACCATCCAACCGGCCTCGTGCAGGCCCCGGGCGAGCACGTCGCGCCGCTTCTGGTATTTTTCACAGATTTCGCGGACGCAATCCTGCGGCCCTTCCAGCGCGGCGATCGACGCCACCTGGATCGGCGTAAAGGTGCCGTAGTCGTGATAACTCTTGATTCGCGCCAGTGCAGAAACCAGTTCCTTGTTGCCGACCATGAATCCGACACGCCAGCCCGCCATGTTGTAGCTCTTGCTCATGGTGAAAAATTCCACGGCAACGTCGCGCGCGCCGGGCACCTGCATGATCGATGGCGCCTTCCAGCCGTCGAAACAGATATCCGCATAAGCCAGGTCGTGCACCACCAGAATTCCGTGCTCCTTGGCCAATGCAATTACCTTCTCGAAGAACGGCAGTTCGACGCATTGCGCAGTCGGATTGCTGGGAAAGCCGAGGATCATCATCTTCGGCTTCGGAATCGATTCACGAATCGCCCGTTGCAGTTCCTGGATAAAATCGACGCCGGGAGTCATGCGCACGGAACGGATATCCGCACCGGCGATAACGGCCCCGTAGATGTGGATCGGATAACTGGGGTTTGGCACCAGGACGGTGTCGCCGTGATCGAGCGTGGCGAGCATCAGATGGGCGAGGCCCTCCTTGGACCCAATGGTCACGATCGCTTCGCTGTCCGGATCGAAGGAAACGCCGAACCGGGATTCATACCAGTTGCAGATCGCCCGCCGCAGCCGGGGGATTCCCCTGGACATCGAATAGCCGTGCGTATCATTGCGCTGCGCGGCCTCGACCAGTTTGTCCACGATGTGCTTGGGCGTCACCCCGTCCGGGTTGCCCATGCTCATGTCTATAATGTCTTCTCCCTGGCGGCGTGCTTCTGCCTTCAACTCCGCGGTGATATTGAAAACATAGGGCGGCAGGCGTTTGATGCGGGAAAACTCGCTCATGATTGACAGTTCAATTCCGTCGGCAAACGTAACCGACTGTTCATTCAGTAGAAAGTCGTAATCCTACCGGATCGCAGGCAGCGCAGCAAAGACCTGTTTACGCTTGAAACTTCATCTTTCACAGAATTCGCGACGCAATGCCTTCACTGCCTACGGCCAGGGATATGTGGCGGTCAATGGCGTTCGCTATGAAACCAGCGTGATCGTAATGCCCGACAGCATCACAGAAGACTGGAAAGTGCAGAATCTTGAAGCGCTGGAGCAGCACGACATTGAGGCGTTGGCCGCGTTAAAGCCGGAGCTCGTATTGCTGGGGACCGGTGATGCTCTGCGCTTTCCGGATCCGCGCCTGTTGGCGAATCTTACCCACGCTGGCATCGGCGCCGAAGTCATGGACACCCGGGCGGCCTGCCGCACTTACAACATCCTGGTCGAAGAAGGCCGCAACGTGGCCGCGGCATTGATCATTCCGCAGCGCAGCTGATTCAGATGCCGCACAACTCCCTGACATGCACGGCGACGCTGCGCGCCAGTGCCTGGAGGTTATATCCTCCTTCGAGCGTCGATACGATGCGGCCATCGGCGTGGCTGGCCGCCACATTCATGATCTGTTTCGTCACCCACGCGTAGTCGGTTTCGACCAGACCCAATGACGCCATCTCGTCGTCGCGGTGGGCATCGAAGCCGGCGGAAACAAATACCATCTGCGGTTCGAATTCAGCCAGCGCCGGGAGCCAGGCCTTCTCTACCGCTTCACGGAACTGCGTGCCGCCGCTGTAGGCCGCAAGCGGAATATTGACCATGTGTTCCGAACGCCCCTGCGTCCCGCTGTAGGGGTAAAACGGGTGCTGGAATGTCGACACCATCATCACGCGGGGATCTGCGCCGAAGATATCTTCGGTGCCATTGCCATGATGCACGTCGAAATCGACGATCGCGACACGTTCAAGCCCGTGCGCTTCGAGCGCATGGGCCGCACCCACCGCGACATTATTGAAAAAGCAGAACCCCATTGCGCGCCCGCGGCAGGCATGGTGACCCGGCGGCCGCACATTGCAAAAAGCATTTTCGGCCTGGCCGCCGATCACCATGTCCGTGGCCCTGACCACCGCCCCTGCCGCATGCAGCGCGGCGGAGAGGGAATGCGGGTTCATCGCGGTATCCGGATCCAGATGGAAGAGCCCCCGGTGTGGAGACGCGCTCGCTATGGAGTCGATATAGCCGGCGTCATGCACCCGCAAGAGTTGCTCTCTCAAGGCCTTTGGGGCGATTTCGGTGACGAGATGCTGAATCAGGCCGGTTGCGAGCAGATGGTCCTCGATCGCCGTCAGCCGGTCGGGTGACTCCGGGTGGTGCGCCCCCATGTCGTGCAAACCGCAATCGGGATGATGAAGGAAAGCCGTTGCCATGCTCTGCCGTGATCTCGCCGCTCTTCTTGTCGGCCCATCTTAGGCACGACAGCGGGGAATGTCCACGGTTTGCAAATCGAGGTACTTCGGCTAACCTTCGGCGATGGCAAAGCCCTATCCTTCGGAGTTGGTGCGGAACGTGACCCTGCGCGATGGCACGCGCGTGCTGGTGCGCCCGATTCGGCCGACGGACCGGCAAATAGAGAGGGAATTCGTACAAAGGCTTTCGGGTGAGTCGAAATACTTTCGATTCATGGGCGCGCTGCGCGAACTGAACGAGGCGATGCTGAACCGCTTTACGCAGATCGACTACGACAGGGAGATGGCACTGATCGCGGTGGTTTGTGAAAACGGACAGGAAACCGAAATCGGCGTTGCGCGCTATGTCGTCAATGCGGACGGGACCAGTTGCGAGTTTGCCGTTGCGGTCGCGGACGCGTGGCAGAACCGCGGGGTCGGTTCGAACCTCATTCTCAGTCTTGTCGAGGTCGCCCGCGCCCGCGGGCTTCAGATCATGGAGGGAATTGTCTTGGCCGGCAATCACAAGATGCTGGGGCTGATGGATGCGCTTGGATTCAGCATTCGATCGCAACCGGGTGATGCTTTCGTGAAGCACGTGTCGAAGAAACTGGGTGCGTTCCCGGATGCTTCCAATAGCACGGCGAACGTCATCCCGGCTGATGTAAACTGACCGCTCGGAGTGCATCCGGCCCGTTCATTTCTGCTGCGGATAGTCGCCGAGCTTCCCTTATTCCACGTTTCCTGACAGCGCATGCCCAAACCGCTTTCCCCTGTCGTAGCACAAGTAGGCCGGATCATCCTCGGCAAAGAACACCAGATTCGCCTGACCATCGCCTGTCTGCTCGCACGCGGGCACCTGCTGATCGAGGATTTGCCCGGTGTGGGCAAGACCACGCTGGCCCACGCACTGGCCAGGACACTGGGCCTGGACTTCCAGCGCATCCAGTTTACGAGCGACCTGTTGCCTGCCGACATTCTGGGCGTGTCGGTGTTCGACCGTGACAGTTCGTCGTTCAAGTTCCATCCCGGCCCGGTATTTTCACAGGTCATTCTTGCCGACGAAGTAAACCGCGCGACACCGAAAGCGCAGAGCGCGCTGCTGGAGGCGATGGAAGAACACCAGGTGACCACGGAAGGCCAGACGCGGCCATTGCCGGAGCCCTTCTTCGTCATCGCCACGCAGAATCCCTCGCATCAGGTCGGCACTTTTCCATTGCCCGAATCGCAGCTCGACCGTTTCCTGATGCGCATCCATCTGGGCTATCCGGATGCCGCCGCGGAACGTGCCCTGCTCGAAGGCCGCGAACGCCGCGACATGATTGCCGACCTGACGCCTGCACTGTCTACGACCGATCTGCTCGACCTGCAGTCGCGGGCCCGGCAAGTGTTCACGGCGCCGGCACTGCTCGACTATGTCCAGGCACTTATTCACTATACGAGGCAATCCTCCGATTTCGTCTACGGACTTTCGCCGCGCGCTGGACTCGCGGTGCTCAATGCCGCACGCGCCTGGGCGTTCATGGATGATCGCCACGAGGTCGTTCCCGAGGACGTACAGGCCGTATTGCCGAGCGTGGCGGGACATCGGCTGTATCCGGTGACCGGCTATCCCTCGTCCGGCAGCGGGCAACTTGCCGAACGCCTGATCGCGGAAGTGGCCATTCCGTAAGGCGAGAGGCGTGAGGCGTAGAAAACCTGCTGCAGGCACTTTGTTCGGCGCATTGCCCTTCGCCTCACGCCTTACGCCTCACGCCTCCCGGCATCCGCTACGCGACCGGATCGGCGACTGGATTTTCCCGCCTAAGGGACCGGAAACCGGTCCGGTTGTGCTCGGCCAGCGCCGTGTATACATTCTTCCCACCGGCGGCGGGTTGATGTTCGGCGTCACGCTGCTGCTCGTGCTCATCGGCTCCATCAACTACAACCTCAGCCTGGGCTACGTGCTGGTTTTCCTGCTGGCCGGCAACGGCATGGTTTCAATGCTGCATACGTGGCGCAATCTTGCGCGCATCGCCTTGCGACCCGGCAAGGCAAGTCCCGTCTTTGCCGGTGAACTCGCCGGATTTCGCATACAGGTCGAAAATCGCGGTTCCTTGCCCCGCATGAGCCTTGCCGTCCAGCTTTCCGGCCAGCAGCCGGAATACTTCAATGTGGCCGCTGGCACTTCCAGGGACGTCGAGGCTAATACACCTGCCGCGATGCGAGGGCTCCTGTATCCCGGCCGCTTGCGGATTTTCACGACCTATCCGCTCGGTTTGTTTTACGCATGGGCCATGGTCGATCTTGATATGCATTGCCTGATCTACCCGAAACCCGAGCGCGGCAAACTCTCTCTACCCCCGGCGCAGGCTTCCGGCGGAGAAGGCTCCGCCGCGGGTGCCGGCGAGGAAGACTTTGTCGGCCTGCGCACTTTTCGCCCGGGTGATTCGCCGCGGCGCATTGCATGGAAGGCGTTTGCCCGCAGCGAGATCTTTCTGTCCAAGCAGTTTTCCGGCAGTGCGGCTGCGCAACTCTGGCTCGACTTCGGTGACCTGCCGAATACCCTCG
>JANOGH010000479.1:0-4098 GCA_031414075.1 Betaproteobacteria bacterium
CCCTCGATCCATTCAGCGGCTTCGTCCTCAGGCAGGGTGCCTGCGCTGGCGTCGTGCAGCATGATGTCGCCGATGCGCTTCGCGCCTAGCTCGGTCAGAATGCGATCGAAGCGCCTGCCGCCATTGCAGAAAGTTTCGGCGTAGGTCATGTCGCCGAGCGCGATGACGCCGTAGCGGACGTTGGCCAGACCGGGGCGCACGGTCTGCAGGGACTCGTAGAGTGGTTTCGCATTGTCCGGCACGTCTCCCTGGCCGTACGTCGAGGTGCAGACCAGGAACAATCCGCCGTTGGCGAATACGCCCGCATCGAGCTCGTCCATCAGCAGCGTTGCAATGCGCACCCCTTCGCCATCGAGGCGCAACTCGATCTCCTGCGCCACCAGTTCGGCGATGCCGGTCATGGTACCGACCAGGATCGTCAATTCAAGCGCCATCGCCTTGGTCCCGTCTCAGATAACAGTTGAAATTCTACCAGTATGCATTATCATGCAATACAGCAGTTGTGTCGGCAATATAATGCATAACCGGTAGGGGGTTCGTTTGGGCGCACGCGATCCGGCAGCAACGCGCAGGGAGTCGGCAGGTTCGGCGGCGGCAAAAGACGCGGCCTTCCTGAACCGACTGGGCGAGCGCGTGCGCGATGCCCGGGCGCGGCGCGGGCTGACGCGCAAGGATCTGGCGCGCGACTCGCGGATATCGGAACGTTATCTGGCGCAACTGGAAGCCGGTCACGGCAACATTTCCATATTGCTGCTGCGCCAGATCGCCGCAGCGCTGGGTCTGGCGCTGCACGATCTGCTCGAAGACGGGGAGCAATCGGTCGAACTGACGCTGATCCACCAACTCCTGCAGCGGCTTCCGCAACAGCGTCTGGCGCGCATTCGCGCTCGTCTGCAAAGCGAATCCGGCAGCCCCGCGGCCGCGCGCAGTCGGCGCATCGCGCTGATCGGCTTGCGAGGTGCCGGTAAATCCACCCTCGGCGCCGCACTGGCGCGCAAACTGGGAGTGGCATTCATTGAACTCGATCGGGAAATAGAACGCGAAGCGGGTACCGGGCTTTCCGAGATTTTCCTGCTTTACGGCCAGCAGGGTTACCGCCGCTACGAGCGCCGTTGCCTGGAGAAAGCCCTGGAAACCAACGAGCGTTGTGTCATCGCGACCGGCGGCAGCATCGTGTCCGAGCCCGGCACTTACGATCTGCTGTTGTCGACCTGTTTCACGGTCTGGCTCAAGGCCGAACCCGAAGAGCACATGGCCAGAGTCGTCGCGCAAGGCGACACTCGCCCGATGGCCGGCAACGCACAGGCGATGGAAGATCTGCGCCGCATCCTGCAGGGACGCGGCATGCTTTACGCACAAGCCGATGCCGTCGTGGACACGGCCGGGCGCAGCGTCGAACAAAGTCTGCGGACGCTGAAAAAATCGCTGCCGTCCGCGGCGTGACAAAGGAAGCCATCATGAGCGCAGTAGTGGAAGCCAGAAACCCCGATTCGCAGCGGCGGATCGGCTATGACACGCGCCCGGAGGCATATCGCCACTGGCGGCTCGCTTTCGACGGGCAGATCGCCACGCTGGCAATGGACGTGAGCGAAGACGACGGCATCAAGCCCGGCTACAAGCTCAAGCTCAATTCCTACGACCTCGGCGTCGACATCGAGCTCTACGACGCGCTCAACCGCATCCGCTTCGAGCACCCCGAGGTGAAGTGCGTGGTGATCACCAGCGCCAGGGAGCGCATGTTCTGCTCCGGCGCGAACATCTACATGCTCGGACTCTCGACGCATGCCTGGAAGGTCAATTTTTGCAAATTCACCAACGAAACGCGCAATGGCATCGAGGACTCAAGCCGCGACGGCAGGCTGAAATTTCTCGCCGCGGTAAACGGCACCGTGGCGGGTGGCGGCTACGAGCTGGCACTCGCCTGCGACGAGATCCTCATGATCGACGATCGCTCCTCGACTGTGAGCCTGCCGGAGGTGCCTCTGCTGGGCGTGCTTCCCGGCACCGGCGGGCTGACGCGGCTGACCGACAAGAGAAAGATGCGTCGCGATCTGGCCGACGTTTTCTGCTCGACATCCGAGGGCGTGCGCGCCGATCGCGCGAAGCAATGGAAGCTGGTGGATCACATTGCGCGGCCGCAGCAGTTCGCGGATGCGGTAAGAGAACGAGCGCTCGCGCTGGCCGCGCAAAGCCGCCGGCCAGGCACCGGTCCGGGCATTGCGCTGCCCGTTCTGTCGCGAACGATCGACGTGTCCGGCTATCACTATCGACACGTCGATATCGCCATCGACCGCAAGGCGCGCACGGCAACCGTCACCGTGTCGGCGCCTGCACAACCGCAGCCGAGGGATCTAGCCGGCATTCATGCCGCCGGCGCGCGGTGGTGGCCGCTGGAAATGGCCCGCGAGCTGGACGACGCCATCCTCATGCTGCGCACCAACGATCTGGAGATCGGCACCTGGATACTGAAAACGCGCGGCTCCACGGACGCGGTACTGGAATGCGACGCCGCATTGATGAAGCACGCGGACGACTGGTTCGTGCGCGAAACCGCCGGCTTCCTGCGCAGGACGCTGGCGCGCCTGGATGTGTCGTCGCGCACATTGTTTGCCCTGATTGACCAGGGCTCCTGCTTCGCCGGCACGCTGGCCGAACTGGCGCTCGCCGCGGACCGCAGCTACATGCTGCAGTTCGAGGAGGGGGACGGCGATGCGCCCGCGATCGTGCTGTCGGAACTGAACTTCGGCATCGTACCGATGGTGAATGGCGTGAGCCGCATTGCCAATCGCTTCTGCGGCGAATCGCAACCGGTCGAAGACGCCCGCGCGACAGTCGGCAAACGGCTTCATGCCGCCGCGGCCGCAGAACTGGGATTAGTCACCTACGCGCCGGATGACATCGATTGGGATGAAGAAGTCCGCCTCGCGATCGAGGAGCGCACCAGCCTGTCGCCTGACGCGCTGACCGGCATGGAAGCGAACTTGCGTTTCACCGGCGCCGAAACCATGGAGACGCGCATCTTCGGACGGCTGACCGCCTGGCAGAACTGGATTTTCAATCGCCCCAACGCGGTCGGCGAACACGGCGCACTGAAAGTGTTCGGAACCGGCAGCAAGCCGAAGTTCAATTGGGAAAGAGTTTAGACCTATCTACACCCAACACAGAGGCACAGAGAACACAGAGGACACAGAGAAAACCTTGATAGAAATTAGGTTGGTGCACGATCTGGCAATTCGCAACCTGGTCAGTTAACGAGCCGCCCACCAATGAAAAATTATTCCCGTCTTGTTTTTCTCCGCGTCCTCTGTGTTCTCTGTGCCTCTGTGTTGGGTGTAAACAGTTTTAGATTGGAGTAATCCATGAGCATCAACTACAGCGAAAGAATCCCGAACAACGTCGACCTGGCGAACGACCGTACGCTGCAGCGCGCGCTCGAGCACTGGCAGCCGAAATTCCTCGACTGGTGGCGGGAGATGGGTCCGTACGATTCCGCGTCGGCGGATGTCTACCTGCGCACGGCCGTGGGCGTGGATGCGCAGGGCTGGGCGAGCTATGGCGCGGTGAAGATGCCGGACTATCGCTGGGGAATTTTTCTTGCAGACCGCGTGCCCGATCGCACCATCGGATTCGGCGACCACTTCGGCGAGCCGGTCTGGCAGCAGGTCCCGGGTGAATTGCGTTCGCAGTTCCGCCGCATCATCGTTACGCAGGGCGACACCGAACCGGCATCGGTCGAGCAGCAGCACCGGCTCGGTCTCACCTGTCCCTCGCTGTACGACCTGCGCAATTTATTTCAGGTCAACGTCGAGGAAGGAAGGCATCTGTGGGCGATGGTCTATCTGCTGCACGCGCACTTCGGCCGCGACGGCCGCGAAGAAGCGGAGGAATTGCTGTCGCGGCATTCGGGTGACCTCGACAAGCCGCGCATCCTCGGCACCTTCAACGAACCGATCAGCGACTGGCTGTCTTTCTTCATGTTCACCTACTTCACCGATCGCGACGGCAAGTTCCAGTTGAAAAGCCTCGCTGAATCATCGTTCGATCCACTTGCCCGCACCTGCCGCTTCATGCTGACCGAAGAGGCACACCACATGTTCG
>JANOGH010000480.1:0-1808 GCA_031414075.1 Betaproteobacteria bacterium
AACTTGTTGAAGCATCTGGTTCAAACCGGCGGCTGGGATATCGTCGCCGTGTCGAGGCGCACGCCCGACGTGGAGGGAAGATATGAGCACCTCGCAGCAGACCTGGCGGATGCGACGGACTGCCGGCGCAAGCTGGCGCGCCTGAAGAACGTAAGCCACGTGTTCTTTGCGGCCTATCTCGAAGAACCGACACCGCAGGAGGCGGTCGCGACCAATCTCGGTATGCTCAGGAATCTGGTGAATGCGATCGAACCGGTCGCCGCCAATCTGCAGCACATCAATCTCGTCGAGGGCAGCAAGTGGTACGGCAGCCACCTCGGCCCGTACAAGACGCCTGCGAAGGAAAGCGATCCGCGCATTTTCCAGACGATGTTCTACTACGACCAGCAGGATTTTCTGGAGGAGCGCCAGCGGGGCAAGCACTGGACCTGGTCCGCTATCAGGCCGCACACGATCTGCGGTTTCGCAGTGGGCAACCCGATGAATCTGACCATGGTGATCGCCGTATACGCGGCGATCTGCAAGGAACTCGGTCTGCCGCTGTCGCATCCCGGCAAACCCGGGAACTATCACACGCTCTACCAGGCAACGGACTCGGCGCTGCTGTCGCGGGCGATGGTGTGGATGGCGACCAGTGCGCAATGCGCGAATCAGGCCGTCAACGTCACCAACGGCGATCTGTTCCGCTGGAGCAGCCTGTGGCCCAAAATCGCGCAGTTTTTCGGCATGGAGGCCGGGACGCAGCGCCACATCAATCTGGAGCAGTTCATGGCGGACAAAGCTCCGGTATGGGAACGCATCGTAAGGAAACGCGGCCTCAAGCCGTATCGCTTCGAGGAAATCGCGGCGTGGAAATTCGGCGACTTCGTGTTCTCAATGGAATGGGACGTCGTGTCCGACATGGTCAAGGCACGCAGCGCCGGCTGGTGCGAAGCGCTCGATACCGAAGAAATGTTCTTGCGCTTGTTCGGCGAGTTTCGCCAAAACAAGATCATTCCGTGAACGAATGACCAATCGTGGCCTGGATCATTGCAAAGTACTTTCTGACCGCCGCTGTTGTAGTGCTCGTTTCCGAGCTCGCAAAGCGCAGTGACAAGTTGGGCGGTTTCGTCGCCGCGCTTCCGCTCGTTACGGTCCTGGCCCTTATCTGGCTCTACCTGGAGGGGCAGCCCGAGGAAAAGATCGCGAACCACGCCTGGTATACGTTCTGGTATGTGGTGCCGACGTTGCCGATGTTCCTTGCTTTTCCGGCGTTGCTTCCGCGCCTCGGTTTCTGGCCAACCCTGCTGGCTTGCGTCATCATCACGGTCGTTTGCTTTGGGCTCTTTGCGCTCGCAGTTCGCCCCTTCGGCATAGAGTTGCTCTAGCGCAGGGGGCCAACAACACACACCCCGGCCGGGACCCAGACGGGCCGTAGCCTCAGCTCGAACGCTCGACGTCATTGGAATCGCCATGGAAGTAACGCTGCGCTCCGTCATCACGTGCCCCGAATGCGGAGTCTCCGCACAGGAAGAAATGCCCACCGACGCGTGCACCTTTTTCTACGAGTGCAAGGGGTGCCGCAAAGTGCTGCGTCCTCTGCCGGGAGACTGCTGTGTGTTCTGTTCCTTCGGGAGTGTCAAATGTCCGCCAGTGCAACTCGACAAGGGTTGCTGTGCGTAGACGGGCGGCAAACGAACGTCCAACAAGGCGTTCGCGCAGACCGTGAACCATGGCTGCTGCGGCACGAGTCCAGGGCCGGCCGCTCTACTCGGCCGTCAGGCAGCGACATTTCAGGTCGCTTTGACCAGTTGACCCACGGGAAGTAT
>JANOGH010000481.1:0-3772 GCA_031414075.1 Betaproteobacteria bacterium
GGATGGCAGTGTGTTCTGCATCGCCAAAGGTAACCCGCATGTTGCCGAGAATCCGCAGGCCGCGGCATTCGGCGCCGTGAAAACCTACCTCGAAACCCATCCTGAAGAGCGCTATCGCCCGCGCCGCCATCTCATCATCCAGGGCTTGCGCGCCGCGTATCCCTGCCCGCCGCGCTGACCGACCCTTGCTATCGATAGACCATCACCGGAATCCTGGTGTGGGTCAGCACGCGCGCGGTTTCGCTTCCCAGCAGCATCGCCGACAGCCCGCGCCGACCGTGCGAGGCCATGAAGATCAGGTCGCAACCGGTCGTGGTTGCGGCCTCGATGATGCCTTCCCAGGGGTGATCGTCCGTCAGCAGCAGGGTTTCGCAGGAGACGCCCGCCGCGCCGGCGCGTTCTTTCAGGGTCTCGACCAGGCGCTCCCCGCGCGCCTTCGCCTCGCGCTCGAATTGCTCGGCGAGGACGTCGCTCGGCCCGGCTTCGGTGTAGATCAGGTAGGACGTGGCGGGGATCGCATGAAAGGCCACGATACTGGCGCCGGCGAATTTCGCGAAGTCGATGCCTTTTTGCACTGCGGAATCGCACAATGCCGAGCCGTCTGTCGGCAGCAGAATTTTCCGGTACATTTTGCCCTCCCTTTCGCAGGATACATTCCGCATTTATAGCTTGTTCCGGCGCGTTATGGATAATTATCGCGCCCATGGCGATCAAATGGAAACGGCCGCCACCAGAAAAATAAGGATACGACATGAAAATAACCGACCTGAAGATCCACGTCCTGAAAAGCCCGCTGGCCGAACCCTTTGCCTTTTCACAGGGCTGGGTGAAGCAGCGCTCGGCCACGCTGGTCGAAATCCTGACTGATGAAGGCATCACCGGCTGGGGCGAGGCCTTCGCGCAGGGACTCGAACCGCCGGAGATCGCGGCTGCGGTGATCGACAAGGCGCTGAAGCCTTTGCTGATCGGCGCCGATCCGCTCGATAGGGAAGTACTCTGGCACCGCATGTATCACATGACCCGCGACTACGGCCGCAAAGGCTCCGTGGTGTCCGGCATCAGTGCCGTAGACATCGCGCTCTGGGACCTGGCCGGCAAATTTCATGAGTTGCCCGTCTACCGATTGTTGGGCGGCGCTTTTCGCACGCGCGTGCAGCCGTACGCGACCGGCTTCTATCGCATCAAGGGGCAGGGCGAAGCGAAGCGACTCGGTGAAGAAGCGATACGCCACTTCGAAGCGGGTTTCTCGCTGATGAAAGTGAAGCTCGGCTATGGCGTCGATGACGACATTGCCTGCATGAAAGAAATCGGCCGCGCCGTCCAGGGCAAGCCGATCACGCTCATGGTCGACACCAACCATGCCTACGGACGGGCCGAGGCGCTGAAGCTCGGTCGCGCGCTAGAAGAGTATGACCTGCGCTGGTACGAAGAGCCGGTTGTCCCGGAAGATGTGCAGGGTTACGTCGAAATGCGGCACAAGCTGTCGATGCCGATCGCCGGTGGCGAAAACGAGCACACGCTCTACGGCTTTCGCGAACTTATTGGTGCCGGTGCCGTGGATGTCGCACAGCCGGATCTTGCTTCCTGCGGTGGCATCTCCGCCGGCCGTCACATCATCGCGCTGGCGCAGTCGCACGGGGTGCAGATCAATCCGCACGTCTGGGGCTCGGCGATCGCGCAAGCGGCCTCCCTGCAATTCATTGCCGCAGTGCCGGTTGCGCATCATTCATTGTTCGCCCAGGAACCGGTTTTCGAGTACGACCGTTCCTCACATCCCTTCCGCCAGCACCTGATCACCAGGCCGATCCAGCAGGTCGGTGGATGGGTCGAAATCCCGTCCGGCCCGGGTCTGGGCGTGGAAGTGGACCGTGCCGTGCTGGAAAAATTCCGCATCTGACCGGGGGCAGGAAGGGCGGGGCTATAATCGCTTGGCTATTCGAATGCGGGTCAGCTTCGGTCTGATCGGAGGTGGGTATGAACGGCAAGCCACGAGTACCGGCACGGCGCACGCTGCTCAAGGCCGCGGTTGCCTGCGCGGGCGTCGCGATGGCGCCGGCTGTTGCCCAGCAAAAAAAGCCGGGCATGCGCATTCGTACGCGGGAAGAAGTCGGTTATCGCGACGAACCCTATCTCGGCCGCACCTGTTCCCGGTGCGTGCTCTACCAGGGCGATGGCAAGTGCGTCATTCTCACTGAGCTGGTGAAGCCGAATGGATGGTGTACGCAGTGGGTGCCGAACACAATGGGCTGACGCCCATCGTGCGTGACGACGTGACGCGTGACGACGTGACCAAAAGCGAGAATTCCAGGTCTGTTTTTGCGATCTTCACGGCCGTCACGTTCGTCACGACCGTCACGATCGTCACGGATCATGTCTGATCGTTCCTCAGAACGAATCACCAGGTCCGACCTGAAGAGGCTCGCGCGTGCCGCCAGTGCCGAGCGGGAGGATTTTTTCGGGCGCCATCCAGAATGGGCAATGCTCTACCGCAAGCGCATGGTTTGCGCCGCGCTCTGCAAGGATGCGGCGCTGCACTTTGTCAACGGGTCAACGGGCGTCGACGCGTTCGATGTGTGGACTTTTTACGCGGAACATGCGGAAGCGCCTTTTCCGGTCCAGCAACTGGCCAAGGCGGATTTTGGCAAATCGAAGTTCGGCCGCGATGCGGCACACCCCGAGGCCTACCAGGGCAGGCGCATCGAACTCAGGGGCCGCTCACTCGACTGCAAGCCCGGTGACGACCCGATCGAGGTGTTGCAACGCTATCTGCGCTCGGGCCAAACGCCGTCGGCGCGAGAACTGCGGGACAAGGCGGTGGTGCTGCTTGAACCGGAACAGTTTCTCGGCTACGTGGTCTGGCCGTCGCTGGCCATGCCGACCGGCTGAATTCCTGCGCTGAAAATGACTCGGCCCCGAATGCAGAGCGGGTTGCTCCGTACTCGGGGCCGTCGTCTTTTTTATTAACCAGTTGGCGCAGTGAGCTGGTCATGCCTCTGCGTCCGCTGGTTACTCCTCCCCCCGGCTGTGTTGCCAGAAGTCTCCTTTGCGTCGAAATAGCTGTCGCCGGGTCTCGGTTGCAACACGCCAAGGCGATGCATACGTGGGAATCGATGATGTCGCTTGTGACATCGTCCTCCCGTTTGAATCTGCGCTGGGGCAGGTCAACACCGAACAACCTGCACGGATCCCAAGCCTGACTATCGGCTTGTCCGGAAACCGTACAGTGGCGCGCAGACTAACTGTCCGCGGATGGAACAGTCAATCTTGCGCTGCGTCAAGAAGGATTGCTGGCGGTGGAGAGGGCGGACACGATCGGAGAACCGGTCGCGCCAGCAGCTTCGTAGCGCGCCAGCCACTTGCAGCCGGTCTTGCGGCTCACCCCGTAAAGCGTACAAAGCTCGCTCATGCTGCGTTCCTCAGCCAGCAACTCACCGATAAATCGAACTCGTTCATTCATGGGACAGGTCTCCTTCCAGCTCATGGGCAACATCCTCCTTGCCCGACAGCTTCACCTGTTACCCATCAGCCCGGTCTACTTTGTTACCACTCTGCCCGGTCTGAACCCCCACCCTAGCCCTTCCCCCGCGCGCAGGGGGGAGCGAATGTTCCGGTAATTCAGGAGCACTACACCAGGGCGGCCGGTGCGATAAGAAGCGGCGCACCGATCGACGGAGCGCCGCTGTTTTTACAGGTCTTTCGGTCTTAGTGATCACTCACCTAAAGCCCGCTGCCATGCCCTTAGGAAACCCCTGAATATGTCCTGATTTGTCAT
>JANOGH010000482.1:0-4129 GCA_031414075.1 Betaproteobacteria bacterium
TACCGCGACGTCGGTGGTACGATCGTGCCCGACGACCTTCGCGGTGAAGACGCGATGGTCCATCATGCGAACAGTCACCTTGTCGGCGATGGTCTCGCGATCGGAGTTGGTGACGACGTGGTTGTTGGTAAGGATGTATCCGTTCGGCGTCACGATGAATCCCGAGCCCTGGCCGCGCGTAGGACGCGACTGCTGCGGGATGTCAAACTGACGGAAGAAGTCTTCCATTCCGGGAGGAACTGCCTGCTGCGGCGCCTGTCCGCGGCCGCGTTGCGTGGTTCCCGTGGATCGCGCGGCGCTGAACACTTCGATTGACACGACGGCCGGAGTGACGTTGTTCGCGATCGCGACGAATGCCATCAGTCAGGAGGACTGGAATGCGCAACGCGCCGCCCATCTGCTGGAACGCGCCGGCTTCGGCGGAACCCCTGAGGAAATCGCGCAGTTCGCGGCGATGACGCCGGAAGCGGCTGTTCGGCGCCTGGTTTATCACAAGGACATCGCGAATGACCTGCCGGCGTTCGATCACTCCGGCGTCCACGATGCGGGCCTGGAGCCATTTCCCGCATCGCGCCCCGCAGCCACCGACCTGGCCAGGGATACCGGCGAATCGATGGGCATCAAGGTCAAGCCGGCAGGCAATCGCCGCTTGCAACCGGTGGCGAACAAATTCTTCTATTGGTTGCGGGCGAGCAGACTGGAGACCAATCGCGTCGACTACTGGTGGGCCAATCGCATGCTCACGACTCATCGTCCGCTGGAAGAAAAAATGGCGCTGTTCTGGCACGGCCATTTCGCCACCAGCGAAGAGAAAGTCCGCGACTATCGCAAGATGCTCGGGCAGAACGAGCTGTTCCGGGCGCAGGGAACCGGCAACTTTCGCGACCTGCTGATTGGCGTCGCGCAGGGCCCGGCAATGCTCGCATTCCTCGATGCCGGCGTGAACGTGAAGGGCGCGCCAAACGAAAATTTCGCGCGCGAGATCATGGAAATGTTCTCGATGGGGGTCGGCAACTACAGCGAAACGGACATTCGCGAAGCGGCGCGCGCATTCACCGGCTGGAACTTCGTCGACCTTGAGTTCATCGTCACCCCCGAGAAGCATGACGAAACCACCAAGTCGGTGCTCGGGAAACAGGGCGCTTTCGACGGTGTCGATGTCATCGACGTGATCCTGTCGCAGCCAGTCAGCAGCGAATATGTGGCAGCCAGGATCTATCGTTACTTCGTGCGCCAGAATCTTTCTGCCGCACTGCGCGCAGAACTCGGTGCCAGATTGCGTGATTCGAACTACGAAATCGCGCCGTTGCTCGAGACGCTGTTCATGTCGAGGGATTTCTACAGCCCGGCCTCGATGGCAACGCATATCAAGTCGCCGGTCGAACTGGTGATATCGACCTATAGAAAGATGGGGCTCACCGAAGTCCCGGGTGTACCTGATTTCAACGACCTTACCGAAGCGCTCGGCCAGAAACTGCTTTATCCGCCAACCGTCGCCGGCTGGGCAAACGGCAAGAGCTGGATCACGCCGGGCCTGCTGCTGGCGCGCGGCAACTTCGTCTACGACACCCTGTTTCCCGATATCAATTTCCTGCCGCCCGATCGTTATCCGCTGACGGACTACAGAATCGGGGAGGTCAACGAAAAACTGGCGTTGGGAATGGACGTGACCACGGCGACCAGGCCGGAAGCCAAGGAAGTGACTTCGATGTCGATGCAGGCAGATCGCGACGAGGATTTCAATACGCGGCTTGCCAGCTTTCGCGGCTGGCAGATGGCCTTGCTGAAAGTCAAACCGATATCGCGTGCGACGGCGCAACTGGACCTGTCCGCGATGGTACTCGGCGCGGGCTGCAAGAACGCACGCGAAGCCACCGATTATCTGCTGGCGCGTTTCGTGTCGGTGCCGCTGGACGCGGCCACTCACGAGCGCATCGCAAATTTCCTGGAAAGCGAGCTCGGTACAGCGGACCTCGCGGCTGCAGCCAGCTACCTCGAAGAACCGCTGCGTATTACGCTGCACCTGATCCTGTCACTGCCAGAATATCAGCTCGGGTAAATCCTGCCCCAGCCACCTCACCCCGGCGCACGGACACGTTAGTGATGAAATCACCCGTTTGCGGGAAGCGCGCCTCGGCATCGCCTTCCGCCCCCACCCCAACCCCCTTTCGCCGAGTCGGCGATGCCCTCTCCTCCCTGAGGGAGGAGAGGGCGATGAAGAGGCTCTAAAGATGAAAAGCCAATCTCACTTGAAACCCTGGACGCGCCGCGAGATCCTGCGCGCCGGCCTCGCCGGCATCGGCGCAGCCGCAATGCCGCTGGTTTTTTCGCGCGCAATGGCTGCGGACACGAAGCCTTCGAACCGCATCCTGGTTGTGCTCGAGATGTCTGGCGGCAACGACGGACTGAACACGCTCGTGCCGTATGCGGACGACGCCTACTACCGGCATCGGCCAAAGATCGGCATCCCCCCCGAAAAACTGCGCAGGATAGACGAGCGCTACGGCTTCAATGGCGGCATGGCGGGATTCGAGCGCCTGTACAAAGACGGCAGGATGGCCATAGTGCACGGGTGCGGCTATGCGCAGCCTTCCTTCTCGCATTTCACGTCAATGGCGTATTGGCACACCGGCGCGCCGAACAGCGGCGAAGAGTACGGCTGGGTAGGCAGGGTTGCCGATGCCATCGATTCCCCTTCGACGCCCAATTTCATCGTCAACATCGACGAAGTGCAGTCGCTGGCGGTACGCGCCCGCGATCATGTGCCCGTGGTGTTCGACGACCCGGAGAAGTTCGGGCGCAAAGGGCTCTACCAGACGCGGCCGCTGCTCGATCGTGCACCTGATATGGACCCTAATGCCAGCGCGTCGCAGCAATACCTGTTGGAGGTGGCGAAGAGCGCACGCGAGGCTTCGCAACTGGTGCGCGACGCCTGGACCGGCTACAAAACGCCGGTCGACTACGGCATCGTCCCAGTGCAGCTGCCAAAAATCGCTTCGCTGATCGCGGCGGGCATGCCGACGCGGCTGTACTACACTTCCTACCGCCACAACGCTTTCGATACTCACGTGCAGCAGTCTGACCTGCATCAGCGGCTTCTCACCTATGTTTCCGACGCGGTCGCGGGATTCCTGAAGGACATGGAACGCCTCGGCCGCGCCGACGACGTGACGGTGCTCGTGTTTTCGGAGTTCGGCCGCCGTGTGCCGGAAAACACCAGTCTCGGAACCGATCACGGAACGGCGAACCACATGTATGTGATCGGCAACCCGGTAAAGGGCGGACACTATGGGCAAGCGCCCAGCCTGACCGAGCTGGACGAAGGGGACAATCTGGTGTTCACCACGGATTTTCGCCGCGTCTATGCCAGCGTAATCGACGGATGGCTCGGCTGCCGCGATACCGAGCAACTGTTGTCCGGCAAATTCGAAGCCTTCCCTGTTTTTTCCTGAGTTCGCGTCCGGAACAAGAAAAATGGATATCAGAAATAAAACCTACGACAACATCCTCGTACTATCGCCAGAGGGCCGGATAGACCACGCCAACAGCGAAGACTTCCGCAACAGCCTCGGCCCCTTCGTCGATCGCTGCAAGAACGACGGCGAACGCATCGTGTTCGACCTGGCCGGAGTCGACTACATCAGCAGCGCGGGACTTCGCTGCTTCATGCTGGCGGAAAAGCAGGCGAAGGCACAAGGTGGCACGATCGTGGTCGCGGCCATGCAGCCGGTGGTGAAGGAGATTTTCGAGATCAGCCGGTTTACGCTGGTATTCGAGACTTTCGCCACGGTGCGCGAGGCGCTGGCCCGATTTTCACCCGCAGCGCTCAAGGCCTACCAGGCCTAGCGGCTCAAGATGCGGGTACGTTTCTGGGGAACACGCGGTTCCATCCCCGTCGCCATGACATCTGCCGACATGCGCCGCAAGGTCGAGACGGCGCTTTCCCTGGCGATCGCCAAGGGCGTGAATTCGGCGGACAAGCTGCGGTCTTTCATCGAAAACGATCTCGACTTTTCGATCTCTCAGACCTACGGCGGGCAATCCCCGTGCGTGGAGATCGAAACCGGGCGCGCGGAATACCTCGTATGCGACATGGGCAGCGGCGCACGCCCTTTCGGCAGCCGCATCA
>JANOGH010000483.1:0-2222 GCA_031414075.1 Betaproteobacteria bacterium
TCACAGCACAGGCAAGTTTTGCCGGCGGGCACCATGTCGCCCCCCAACCCGGTGTAATTGGTGATGCGCCCCATTTGCGTCTTGCGGCAGGTCACGTTCAGCCAGGCGTGCGGAAATCGGGGTGGCTCGTTGAAGCACAGGTAGACGAGCACGATCGTCTTCTTGGAAGACGGCGGCGACTTCAGATTTTCGTCAATTGAATCGAAACGATCTTGCAACAGGAGCTTCAGGAGGAATTGCGGAGGAATGCTGGAGATCACGTACTCGGGGCGATAAGTGAGTGTGCGTCCGTTCACTTCCACTTTTACGGTTTGAATCAGCCCGTCGGCCGAATCCATTTCCAGCAAGTTTGCCCCCAGGTGGAAAGTTCCCCCATGCTCCAGCGTGCCGCGTTCCAGCGCTGCGCAGATTTGACCCGTGCCCTTGGCCGGATGCCGCCACCGGCCTTGGAACGTATTAACCTCCTTCTGCGAGAATGTGCGGACTATGAGGCCCTTCAAGGTCGTAAAAAAACTGGCGTCTCGACTCTCCTTGTAATCGGGCGGCAACGCCACGTCGGCCCACTTTTTGCCGGAGAGCTTCTCCTGGAAACCCTGCGAAATGATCTGCGTGAGCCGACGACCCCGCTTTTGATAGAAATGCTCCTCGAGATTGCGCGGAGGGGAACCGCCATTCCGCATCCGCGAAGACACCAGATCCCAGGCGCAACCCAGAAACATCCCCCACGACATTCCCCGACGAAAGCCGCGGAAGGCCGGTGAAATTTCAATGATGTGCCCGTCGAAGAGGATGCCACCGCGATGCGGATAATACCGATAATCCCCGCCCAGGAGGTCCGCCCACAACTGGTCCACTTTGGTGAGCCGGTTGTAGAGTTCCTTGCGGCCAATATCCACGATGAAGTCACCGCGCTGGATCGATCGCATCAAGCCGCCCGCCGTCTTGCCCTTCTCCACAACGACCGGTTTATGCCCCGCCTTGGCCAGAGTGTAAGCCGCAGCCAGCCCCGCCGGCCCGGCGCCCAGCACCAAGCTGTGAACTTTTTCCTCGTTCGTATTCATGAGCGTATTTTGAGACGGTTCGTCCGGGGCAAAACCCCGCCGACGGTGACCGGGTTCACGCATGTCCGCCTATGCGACGCGCGAAAAAAGTCCGCAGCCGGCGCATCTGCTCCTTTCGCTGAAACTCCTCCAATTCCTTTGTCACCGATATGGGCGTGCGCGAAAGCTTCGCGCCGAAGTATCCCAGGAAAAGTGCACAGCCACCCAGAACATAGGGACGCCGCGTCATCTGGTAAATGGAACGGAACACCTGCCAGCAGGGATGGTAGCCGACGCAATAGGCACGCCGGCCCATTTTATACGCTGTCCTTACCCGGCCCTTGTTATTCGCAGACCCCATGGGCCGATGGTGGCGACAGGTTTTCTCGATAAACGTCTGGGTGTGCCACCCTTTGTACCGCGCCGACAACACCGCAACCACATCGATCCCGCCGCCCTTGAGCGGAACATAGCCGCCGATCGCCTCGAAGCATTCCCGCCGAAACATCTGGCAGGCCCCGGAAACGTGGTCGGTACTGCTAAAGCGATAGTCATAAACCTCGCCCCCTTCGTCGAAAGGTGTCCCGGCCAATCCCAGCCGTGGATCGACGCCGAATTTCCCCAGCAGAAACTCAAAGTAGCCCTCGTCGAACGAAATGTCCGCATCCAAGCTGCCAACGATATCGTACGGAATCCCCTTGAGGCGGGCATAACCAGCATTGAAGCAACCGACCTTGCCCGCGAAGTCCCGCTCGGTTCGCTCCGGCATCCGGACGAACTCGATCCAGTCGTGCTGCCCGGCGTACTTCGTGGCAATCTCGTCCGTCCGATCCGTCGAGCCATCGCTGACGATGACCCACTTGAGCGGATGGAGGGTCTGTCCCACCACCGACTGTATCGTCAGTTCGAGGAAGGCTTCCTCATTCCGAGCGGGCGTCACGAGGACATAGCGCAACGGGGCTTGTTTCATGCGGTTACGCGCTTTTCCATCCGCTGTGGGGCGACGGTAGCCGAGTGATTTGCAATGGTCTGCAGACGAGTCAGGAGATGCGTCAGTCCTTTGAAAATCGTGCCCTGCGCCCAGTGGAGCATGGGGGTCTTAACCTTCTTCCAACCGAGGTCTCGATAGTAGAAATACCCATCGCGATCCTGCATGTGCTCGATCGTCCAGGCCGCGACCTG
>JANOGH010000484.1:0-4262 GCA_031414075.1 Betaproteobacteria bacterium
TCTCAATAGACCGGATACTAGAACCTTCAGCTAGGGCCGCAACAACTGCAATCTGTTTGTCTTTAGGAAGTATGTTTGCCATGCGGAATACTGTACTACAGAAACAGTACTCCGTCCACATCTATTTTCGTGGTACGTGAATTATTCTTAGGAGGGTTGGAATGAGCGCAACGCACTGGATTGCGATACCGTGCATCTCATGGCCGGCGTGGTCGGTCCGGGAGCAGACTACCGAGCCGCTGAACGCACTTATATTTCGAATCTTGGCCTCGCCGCTTCGGTGCTCGGGGAACACGGCATGACCGGCGTCATTGAGCCCATCAACAAGAAAATGGGCCTTGTGCAGAACGGTCCGAGCTATACGACCCAGGGCATGCACGGCTATTTCCTGAACCATACCGATCAGGCCAGGCGCATCCTCGACGAGGTCGGCAGCCCCAATTTGCGCCTGCACCTGGACTTCTATCACATGCAAATGCTGGAAGGGCATCTCGCGGAAACCATCCGGGAAAACATCGGAATGCTCCGGCACGTGCAGATCGCCGGGGTTCCGGGCCGCCATGAACCGACGGTCGGGGAAATCAACTACCCCTACCTGTTCGACCTGCTGGACGAACTGGGTTACCAAGGATGGGTCGGTTGCGAATACCGGCCTCGGGGCGATACCTGGACCGGCCTCTCATGGGCCGCAGAATACGGGATCCTCCATTCACGGCCTATTTCATCGAAGTAAGTACTGACGGATCGCGGTTGCAGCGGCCAAAAAAAAAAGAGGGGCGCTTGGGCGCCCCTCGGAAACCACGTAATTCAAGAGGAGGAGGAGAGTTACGTGGGGGAGGACCGTTTTGCGCTGCCGCCCGAATCTTTCCTGGAGTGCAGGTGAACCCTAAGTCCCTGATCCGAAGAGGTCAAGGCAGGTAGGGGAAGGTGCTGGCGCCATCCGCGGACGGGTCCAGCGGACGCCCTTCGATTCCGTCTTGCGCCTTGGCCTCCGATGTCGTCGGCGCGGGACCATCGAATTCATACAGGCGGAGCAGCGATTCGAATAGCGATCTCATGTTTTTCTCCAGTTAAAGGCATAAATGACGCGTTGCACTTTAGTCTTATGCTCTTATGACAACTAGACATAAAAAAAGGATATGATTTATGCAAATAAAGTGATAACTTGTCGATTCTATGGACAGACTGTATCAGATGCGGCTATTTGTCCGCATCGTCGAAACCGGCAGCTTCTCGGCCGTTGCCCGCGAACTGGGTACGATCCAGCCCACCATCAGCAAGCAACTCACTGCTTTGGAAGATTATTTGAGTGTGCGGCTGCTCAATCGCACGACTCGTCGGCTGAGTACGACCGAGGCCGGTCGTAAGTATTACGACCGTTGCCGCCACATCCTTGATGAAATTACCGATCTCGAAGGCAGCCTGACCGAGCTGCAAAACAGCCCGACCGGCCTGTTACGGGTCAATGCGCCGGTCGCATTCGGGCAACTCTATATGTTGCCGCTGGTTTTTCGTTTCCGTCGGCTCTATCCCGGGCTTGCGATCGACCTGACGTTGAACGACCGCTATGTGGACCTGGTGCAGGAAGGCATCGATATCGCCATCCGGTTCGGAGAGTTGTCCGATTCTCAGGTCGTCGCCAGGAGCATCGGCAGGGTGATGCGGGTTTGCGTGGCCAGCCCGGCCTACCTGCGCGCGAGGGGCGTTCCCAAGTCGCCGAACGACCTCACTTCCCACAACTGCATTACCTATAACTACCTGTTCACGAACGAATGGCAGTTCGGTGGTTCGCAAGGCCCGACCTCGCTGCGCGTGGCCGGCGATTTCCGCGCAAACAGCGCGCTGACCATCCGCTCGGCCGTGCTCGAGGGCATCGGCATCGCCAACATGCCGAGCGTGTTCGTGCAGCAGGACCTCGACAACGGCAGCCTGGTCAGGGTGCTGGCCGACTTCGCGCCGCCGCCGGTGGAAATCCATGCGCTCTATCCCTCTGCGCGCTTTCTCGCGAGCAAGGTCCGATCGTTTCTGGACTTCGCGCGCGACGAATTCCTCGAAATCCCGGCGCTGCAGGTTCCGCTCGACAAACCGAAGCGAGTGCCGCGCATACGGGCCAAGGTTTCCACATAGGGAGTTCAAAATGCACGAAACTGCGTCGAATGGCGTCAAGATCCGCAGCGCCTGTGAGCAGGATCTCCGGCTGATCCTCGCCTTCGTGAAAGATCTGGCCGAGTACGAGCGCCTCAGCCGCTGGACGACTGGACCATCTTTCGCGTAACCGGACCCGCGTTGCAACGCCTTGCCAGTATGCAATGAACAAGAATGCGCATTAACGATTCGGAGGCACTACAATACGCGCCGTGATTTGCCGCGCCAGCACCTGCATCGTTGCCCGGACGGCCGCAGCCCTCCGCGGAATGCTGCCCCCGCGAAAATCCTTGGATTCTGCCGATGCCGTCTTGCGCGACGGCATTTTCATTTTCTGAATCAACGCGCGACCGACTGATGATGGCCAGGAAACCGAATACCTACACCGCCGACGACATCGAGATCCTCGAGGATCTGTCGCCGATCCTGCATCGCCCCGGGATGTATACCGACCCGGTGAACCCGAACCACGCGCTGGTCGAAATCATCGATAACGCCGCGGACGAAGGTTTGGCGGAATTCGCGAAGAACATCGAAGTGGTGCTCTACGAAGACGGTTCCGCGCAAGTCAGCGACGACGGGCGCGGCATTCCGGTGGACATCCATCCGAAGAAGAAAGTGCCGGCCGTACAGGTCATCTTCACCATGCTGCATTCCGGCGGCAAGTTCCGCAAGACCGACAAGGACGCCGCGTACCGGATCGCCGGCGGCCTGCACGGCGTCGGCGTCTGCGTGCCAAATGCGTTGTCGACGCGGCTCGAAGTCGAAGTCAAGCGCGACGGAGAAAAAAATCGCATCGTGTTCGCCGACAACGGCAAAGTAAAAGAGCCGCTGAGGAAAATCGCCACGATCGGGCCGCGCGATACCGGCACGCGCGTGCGCTTCTGGCCGGATGCGAAATATTTCGACTCGCCCAGGATCGTCGCTGCGGATATTGCCGCGCTGCTGCGTGCCAAGGCGATGCTTCTTCCCGGCGTGAAATTCTCCCTCGGGATCGAGAAGAACAAGAAGTTCGAAATCCAGACCTGGCATTTTCCGGAAGGCATCAAGGGCTACTTCGCCTCCGCGATGGAAGGTGAGGCACCGGTCGCGGATACTTTTCTGGGTGAGCGCTACATCGCCGCGCAATCCGAATCCGACAACTTCGCCGAAGGCGAAGGCGCGATGTGGGCCATCGCCTGGACGCCGGACGGCGAGCAGGTCACCGAGTCCTACGTCAACATGATTCCCACCCGCGTCGGCGGCACGCACGTGGCCGGGTTGCGCGAGGGCGTCTACCACGCGATCAGGAATTTCATCGACCTGCATGCGATGGGCCAGCGCGGACTGAAAATCGTCCCCGAGGACGTGTGGTCGCGTACTTCCTACGTGCTCTCGGTGAAAATGCTCGACCCACAGTTCAAGGGGCAGGTGAAGAACGAGCTGATCTCGCGCGACGCGGTCAAGCTTACCGCGCTGATGGTGCGCGATCCGTTCGAGCTGTGGCTGAACCAGCATGTCGACGAGGGCAGGCGCATCGCCGAGCTCGTCATCAGCCAGGCCAATGCGCGCACGCGCGCCGCGCAGAAAGTGGAACGGCGCAAGCAGTCCGGCGTGGCGGTGCTGCCGGGCAAGCTGACCGACTGTGCCTCCGAGGATCCGGACCGCAACGAGTTGTTCATCGTCGAAGGCGATTCCGCCGGCGGCTCGGCGAAGCAGGCGCGCGACAAGGAATTCCAGGCGGTCCTGCCGCTCAAGGGCAAACCCAAGAACACCTGGCAGGACAGCGCCGACACCCTGTATGCCAACAAGGAAATCGAAGCCATTGCGCTGGCGATCGGCGTGGATCACCACAAGGCCGGCGACAATGCGGACCTCTCCGGCCTGCGCTACCGCAAGGTCATCATCCTCGCCGATGCGGATGTCGATGGCGCGCATATCCAGGTTCTGCTGCTGACGCTGTTCTTCAGGCATTTTCCGAAGCTGATCGACTGCGGCAACGTCTACGTCGCGCAGCCGCCGCTGTTCCGCATAGACGTGCCGTCGCAAGGCAAAGGCAAGCCCGCGCGAAAACTCTATGCGCTCGACAAGCAGGAACTCGACGGCACCGAGGAAAAGCTCGAGGACGAAGGCTTCAA
>JANOGH010000485.1:0-9203 GCA_031414075.1 Betaproteobacteria bacterium
CAGTTTATTTTGTTCGGAAAAACCATCTCCAACCAAGCTGTTTCAGAAGATCGATCTGCAGTTGGTCGTGCGCAACAGCGACTACAATCGTTTCCAGGACAAGATCCGCAAGGGAACGGCACAAGTGTTCTTCTTCGGCTGGAACGCCGACTATCCGGATCCGGAGAACTTCCTGTTTCTGTTTCACGGTCCGCAGTCGCGCGTCAAGGGCGGCGAGAATGCCGCGAACTTCCAGAATCCGGAGTTCGACCACATGTTCGACCGCATGCAAGTCATGTCGAACGGGCCGGAACGCCAGGCGCTGATCGACCGCATGGTCGAAATCCTGCGCCATGACGCGCCCTGGGTGTACATGCTGTACCCGAAGGATTACACGCTGGCGCACGCCTGGGTATTCAACCGCAAGCCGAACAAGATGGCGAACAACGGCCTGAAGTATCAGCGTATCGATCCGCAGTTGCGCCGGCAGAAACGCGCCGAGTGGAATCATCCGGTCGTCTGGCCGATCGCTGCGGGGCTGGCGGCGCTGGCGCTCGCGCTTACGCCGGCGGTGCGGTCGTACCGGCGCCGTGAGCGCGCCAGCGGCAAACTGGAAACGACATGACGCGGCGGCAATGATCAACTATCTCGTCCGCCGCATCCTCTATGCGATACCGATCCTGATCGGCGTGAACCTGCTGACCTTCCTGCTGTTCTTCATCGTCAATTCTCCGGACGATATGGCGCGCATGCAGCTCGGGCAGAAGCGCGTCAGCGATGAAGCGGTGCTGAAATGGAAGCAGGAGCGGGGCTACGACAAGCCGCGCTTCTTCGATGCCGGCGCGCAGGGTATCGGAAAATTGACCAATACGATCTTTTTCGAAAAATCAGTGCCGCTGTTCTGGTTCGACTTCGGTTATGCCGAGGACGGCCGCGATATCGCCCACGAGGTCAGGGGCCGTATGTTGCCTAGCCTGGCGATCGCGCTGCCGGTATTCATCGTCGGCCTGCTGTCCTATATCACTTTCGCGTTGCTGATGGCATTTTTCCGCGCGACCTACCTGGATTTTGTCGGTGTTCTGCTGTGCGTGTTCGCGATGTCGGTGTCGGGTCTGTTCTACATCATTGGCGGGCAGTATCTGATCAGCAAACTGTGGAATCTGGTGCCGATTTCCGGTTATGCAGATGGGTTGAACGCATGGAAATTCCTGGTGCTGCCGGTGATCATCGGCATCGTCGGCAGCGTGGGAGCGAGCAGCCGATGGTATCGCACCATTTTCCTGGAAGAGATTGGCCGCGACTACGTGCGCACCGCGCGGGCCAAAGGACTGTCCGAATGGCGGGTGCTGTTCAGGCATGTACTGCATAACGCGATGATTCCGATCCTGACCGGGGTGGTCGTGGCCATTCCGCTGCTTTTCCTCGGCAGTCTGATCACGGAATCGTTCTTCGCCATTCCCGGACTGGGTAGCTATACCATCGATGCGATCAACAATCAGGATTTCGCGATTGTCCGCGCCATGGTGTTCCTTGGTTCGGTTCTGTACATCGTCGGCCTGATCCTGACCGATATCTCCTATACGATGGCCGACCCGCGCATACGATTGCGATGAACCTGTCGTTCAAGCCCGTCATCCTCACCACCGACGCCCTGATCTTCCTCCTCATCGCGGTGGTCGCCGCATCGGCCTGGTATATCAGCCGACACCAGCATCTGCTGGCTCCGTGGAGGAAGGTTGCGCACAACCGCAGCGGCATGATCGCCGCCGTGATCCTGTTCGCTTTCGTGACGGTCGGTTTGCTGGATTCGCTGCATTTCCGACCCCGCCTGTCCGGCGACACGGTGTCGGGCAGATCGAATTATGCGGTGGATGTCATGTCGGTGCTCGATGTCATCGCCGCACCGCTCAGGACGCGTCAGGAAAAAACCTATTCGGCGCCGTTGGCCACCGAACTTTTCGCGAAGGAGACGGTGGAGTTGGCGGACGGCTCCGAGGCACGCGTATTCCCGCGGCTCATGTACGGTGGCGCTCATCTCAAGGATCCGGAGCGCGAACGCACCGGCGACATCATCAAACGTGCCGTCGCGGGCGTCGCGATCGCCGCACTGGCCTGGAATGTACTGCTGCTCTGCGTGACGTTCTGGCTTGCGCATCGCGATGCGCGCAGCGTCCGCGAGACCTGGGCAGCCGTATGGACCGGAAACACGCAAGTTCCCTGGCGCGAGATGCTGGTCACCAACGGCCTGCTGTTCCTTGTCTTCGTGCCCATGATCGTGCTCTCGGCCAATTATCATGTTCTCGGTACCGACAAGGTCGGGCAGGACGTGTTCTATCTGACGCTCAAGAGCATTCGCACCGGCCTGGTGATCGGCACGCTGACTACGCTGATCATGCTGCCGTTCGCGCTTCTGCTCGGCATTCTGGCGGGCTACCTGCGCGGCTGGGTCGACGATGCCATCCAGTATCTCTATACGACGCTCCAGTCGATTCCCGGGGTGCTGCTGATCGCGGCTTCGGTGCTGATCCTGCAGGGTGTCATCGATCGTCACCAGGACTGGTTCCAGACCGCCGGCGAGCGCGCCGATGCGCGCCTGTTCCTGCTTTGCATGATCCTGGGCGTAACCAGCTGGAGCGGTTTGTGCCGGCTGCTGCGAGGCGAATCGCTCAAGTTGCGCGAACTCGACTATATTCAGGCTGCGCGCGCGTTCGGCGTCTCAGATTTCAGGATCATCACCCGCCATATCCTGCCCAATGTGATGCACATCGTGCTGATCGCCGTCGTCATGGACTTCAGCGGTCTGATTCTCGCGGAAGCGGTGCTTTCCTACGTCGGCGTCGGCGTCGATCCGACCATGAACAGTTTCGGCACCATGATCAATGCGGCACGAATGGAAATGGCGCGCGATCCCATGGTTTGGTGGTCGCTCGCGTCTGCATTTGTATTCATGTTGCTGCTGGTGCTGTCCGCCAATCTGTTTGCCGATGCCGTGCGCGATGCATTTGATCCACGCATCGGGGGTCGGTTTGCATTGCCGGACTTCCTGTCCAAATATCTGCCCGCCTTGCGCAGTCGTTGACTCGCGATGACCAACCCTCTGCTGCAAATTGACAATCTGCGTACCTGGCTCGCCGGCAGCGAGGGGGTGGTGCGCGCGGTCGACGGGGTGTCGTTTTCGGTTGGTCGTGGCGAAACGTTCGCGTTGGTCGGTGAATCCGGTTGCGGAAAATCCATGACGGCGTTGTCGATCTCGCGCTTGTTGCCGGATGCCGGCCGGATCGTGTCGGGCTCCGTGCGTCTCGACGGCCAGGACCTGCTTCAGTTGCCGGAAGCGGCCATGCGTGGTGTGCGGGGCAGCAGGATCGGCATGATCTTCCAGGAGCCCGGCACCAGTCTCAATCCGGTGATGAAAGTGGGGTCGCAGATCGGCGAGGTGCTGCTCCAGCATACGACGCTGCGCGGCGGCGCGGTCGATGCCCGGGTGCTGGAGCTGCTCGACTCAGTAGGGCTGCCCGATCCGAAGAGCCGCGTGCACGAATATCCGTTCCAGCTCTCCGGCGGCATGAAACAGCGCGTCATGATCGCGATCGCGCTGGCCTGCGAGCCCGACCTGCTGATCGCCGACGAACCGACTACGGCGCTCGACGTGACGATCCAGGCTCAAGTGCTCGACCTGTTGCGGAGCCTGCAGAAAAAGATGGGCATGTCGATCCTGCTGATCACGCACGATCTGGGCGTGGTCTCCGAGATGGCGCATCAGGTTGCCGTGATGTATGCGGGCGAGATTGTCGAGTCTGCGCGACGCGACCATTTCTTCCGCAATCCGGCGCATCCGTACTCGCGCAAATTGTTCGAATCGCTGCCGGATCGACAGGCCCGGGACCGATCGCTGGCGGTGATCCGGGGGCGGGTGCCGTCGCTGATCGGCGAGATTCTCGGTTGTCGTTTCGCAGATCGCTGCGATTTCGCCTCGCCACTGTGCCGCACGACCCATCCGGCCTGGCACACGATCGAGCCGGATCACGGCGCCTGTTGCCATCTCTACAACGAATCGGCGAAGGGGAAGAAAGACGCGACGAATGGCAGCATCGCTGCGCAGTCCGCCGCCTGGGGGCCGGTTCATCCCGATACGGATGCGCCGCTTCTCGTCGTCGACGACTTGAAGGTCTATTTTCCGATCCGCCGGGGAATCCTCAAACGCGTTGTCGGCCACGTCAAGGCCGTGGACGGCATATCCCTGTCGGTGCGTGCAGGCCGCACGCTGGCGCTTGTGGGTGAATCGGGTTCCGGCAAGACCACGGTCGGCAAGGGCATCGTGCAGTTGCTGCCGTTATCGGGCGGCAGCGTGAATTTCGGCGGGGTCGATCTGTCATCGCTGTCGGCGGGGGCGTTGAGGGGCCGGCGTCGCGATTTCCAGATCATTTTTCAGGATCCCTACAGCTCGCTCAATCCACGCATGCGTGTTCTGGACATCGTCGAGGAAGGGATGATCGCGCTCGGCATTGGCGGCGACAGGCAGGCGCGCGCGGCACGTGTCGACGAAATCCTTGCGCAAGTGGGTCTGGGCGTGGAGATGAAATACCGCTATCCGCACGAATTCTCGGGTGGGCAGCGCCAGCGTATCGCGATTGCGCGCGCGCTCGCGGTCGAGCCCAGGCTGATCGTGTGTGATGAACCGACCAGCGCGCTCGATGTATCGGTTCAGGCGCAGATCCTCAATCTGCTGCGCGATTTGCAGAGCCGATTGTGCCTTGCTTACCTGTTCATCACGCACAACATGTCGGTCGTCGAGTTCCTGGCCGATGAAGTGGCGGTCATGTATCTTGGAAAAATCGTCGAGCAGGGCAGTGCCGACGAAGTCTTGCGCAAGCCGCAGCATGCCTATACCAAGGCATTGCTATCGGCAGTGCCGAGGGTAATCGCTGCGGACCGCCGCGCGGCGGGAATTTTGCAGTGAAGGAGCGCGATGGATTCATCCGCCGATGATAAACCGGCTGAAGGAATCAGCGGCGGGCAATGCGCGGGTTGCGGTAGATCGTCAGGCGCTGGCCTATGCGCAACTGGTTGTCTGACAGATGATTCCATTCCTTCAGGGCGGCCACGGTGACCCGGTGCGTCAATGCGATCGAGTACAGGCTGTCGCCGTTTCTCACCCGGTAGACCTCCCGGCTGGCGTATAAGTCCTCGGGGACCTGGAATTCCGGACTGTTCCAGGTCTCATCCAGGTTCGACGCATTCGCGTCTTCATTCATCGGCACCAGCAGCGAGCGCCCGGGCCGCACGGCAACGTGACGCTTGAGGCCATTGATCTCGCGCAGTCGGGCCGGTGTAATGCCAAATTTCACCGCAATCGAATCCGGGCTCTCGTTTTTCTTCAGCGTAACCGTCTGCCACGACACCAGTGGCTGGTCGTAACCCTTCAGGTTGGCGGAGAAAGTGCCGGCTTTGTCGACAGGCAGCAGCAGCGTGCGCGAACCGTTCGACATGATGACCGGCCGGGTGTGCCCCGGATTGAGTGAGCGGAAATCATCGACGGACATTTCCGCCAGGTGTGCGGCTACCTGCAGGTCGATATACTCCGGTGTCGATACGGCCGTGAAATACGGCTGATTGGGAATGTCCTCGAGTGCGAAGCTCAGCAGCGCGGGATTGGCAATGATGTTCCTGACGGCCTGCAGCTTCGGCAGATAGTTGCGTGTTTCGCGCGGCATGTGCAGGTTTTCATAATGTGTCGACTTGCGCTTGGCGCGGTTGTGAGCGATGGCCCGTGACACGCCGTTTTCGCCCCAGTTGTAGGCGGCGAGCGCGAGTTGCCAGTCATTGAATTCCTCGTGCAGCTTCTCCAGGTAATCCAGTGCGGCGCCGGTGGCGGCAAGCACGTCGCGGCGTCCGTCATACCACCAGTTCTGCTGCAGCCCGTAGCGTTTGCCTGTCGCGGGCATGAACTGCCAGATCCCTACCGCGCGTGCGCGCGAATAAGCGACCGGGTTGTATGCGCTTTCGATCATCGGCAACAGGGCCACCTCCATCGGCATGTTGCGCTTGTCGATTTCCTCGACAATGAAATAGAGATACAGGCGGCTGCGCTCGATCATGCGCTGGAAGTAATCCGGGTGATTCAGGAACCAGGCTTCATGGCGAGCGACCAGCGGGCTATCAATCTCAGGCAGGGCGAATCCGTTGCGAACGCGCGTCCACAGGCTTCCCGTGGCCGGCGTAAATGCCGTGGTGACGATCGCCGCTTGAGGATGTGTTTCGAACGGTGCATCCGACTTCACATCGTCGTTGTTTCCCTGATCGGGAGGAGGGGTCGAATCCGGCCTGGAATCGACTGCTGCCGGCGTGGGCGAAGCGGATTCTTCGGCCTGCAGTGGTGCGGTGACCAGCATCGAGAAGACGCCAGTCAGAATCGCAAGTAGTTTCTTCATTTATCAACGCAAGATATTGATCTATCGTGGTATCTTAACAGAGAATTTGACCCCGTCAAGGTAAACTTGAAACTGGGACCTTGCGCTTTGGCGAGGCCCTCAAAGGGTCTGCCAAAACCCATCCTCTTACTTGCACGGTGTTGCAAACATGTGTCCAGGTTTGGTCATGGCGATCGGCTGATGTTGCTGCTCCGGGGCCATCGCCGTGCAAAACCGGGTTCAAGATGCACCAGCGTGTCGCCGGGTAGCGCTGCGAGTTCGGAAAGCGACGCGTGCATTCGTGCTGCCGTTCCTTCGAACACCCGTACGTTATACTTCGACAGCAAAGTGGTGATGTCCATCCCGGTATCTTTGATTCTTCAAAACTGAATGTCAAGCCAGGTCGAGCCGGTCAGTCTCTCCGAATGGTTCTCCGCGCCGTTGGGCGCTCGTCTGCTCCATACCGAGTTGCAGTACTTCGACCGTGAACTAGCCGACGTGTTCGGCTTCAATGCGATTCAACTCGGCCTTCCCGAGTATCCGTACCTGCGCACCAACCGGATGCCGTTTCGCTGCGTGACCGGCGGCGACGGTCCGGTCGGGCTGCGTTCCGATCCCTGTGCACTGCCGCTGCAAACCGCCTCGGTCGATCTCGTCGTCCTGCCGCATACCCTCGAATTCAGCAGCAATCCACACCAGGTCCTGCGCGAGGTTTCGCGCATCCTGATGCCTGAGGGCCACGTCGTTCTGTCCGGATTCAACCCCTGGAGCCTGTGGGGGGCACGGCGTCTGGCGGCACGGCGGGAAGGCGTTTATCCGTGGTGCGGGCAGTTCATCAATCTGCCACGGATCAAGGACTGGATGGCGCTGCTGGGCTTCGAACTGGCCGGCGGACGGATGTGCAGTTATGCGCCTCCGCTCACCGATGAAACATGGTCGCGCCGGTGGAATTTCCTGGAAGCGGCGGGCGATCGTTGGTGGCCGTTTGCCGGAGGCGTCTACTTCCTGCACGGCATCAAGCGAGTGCAGGGCATGCGCCTCATCACGCCGCAATGGAAGACGGTCCAGGTGAAGAAAAAATCGCTGGCCACAGTGCCCCATAAAACCAATGGGCGTGACGACGCCATGGCGGCCCGCACCAATCACGCGGCCGGAGATCCGCAGTGACCGGCGTGGTCAATGTTTACACCGACGGCGCATGCAAGGGCAATCCCGGGCCGGGTGGCTGGGGGGTGTGGATGAAATGGGGTGATCATGAGAAAGAGTTCTGCGGCGGTGAGGCGCAGACGACCAACAATCGCATGGAGATGATGGCGGTGATCGAGGCGCTTGGCTCGCTCAAGCGCAGTTGTAGCGTGCGCCTGCACACTGATTCCAAGTATGTGCACAACGGTATCTCGCTCTGGATTCACGATTGGAAGAAGCGAGGCTGGCGCACTGCGGCCAAGAAGCCGGTGAAGAATGTCGATTTATGGCAGAGGCTCGATGAACTGGTGCGTACCCATAGAATAGAATGGGTCTGGGTCAAGGGACACGCCGGGGATCCGGGCAACGAAAAAGCCGATGAGCTCGCCAACCAGGGCGTCATCGAAGCGATGGAGAAACGCAGGGCCGAAGCGTAAAACCGTTCTCGAACCTTTCACCTCGAACCTCGTAGCTGAATTCTAATGCGCCAGATCATCCTCGACACGGAAACCACGGGGCTGGACCCCACGCTGGGTCATCGCATCATCGAAATCGCCGCGGTGGAGATCGTCAATCGCCGTTTCACCGACAAACACTATCACCAGTACGTGAACCCGGAACGTGAAATCGACACCGGCGCGATGGAGGTGCATGGCATCACGGTCGAATTTCTTGCCGATAAACCGAGATTCCGTGAGGTGGCGAAAGAAATGCTCGAATTCATCGAAGGCGCGGAACTGATCATTCACAACGCGCCGTTCGATGTGGCGTTCCTGGATCATGAGCTCGGACTGCTGGGGTTGAACGCCCTGCAGCAATACTGCCCGCAAGTGACCGACACGCTGAAGATGGCCAAGGGGTTGCATCCCGGCAAGCGCAATTCGCTCGATGCCTTGTGCGAGCGCTACCAGATCGACAATTCGGCGCGCTCGCTTCACGGCGCGCTGCTGGATGCCCGCCTGCTGGCGGAAGTCTATCTATCCATGACGCGGGGACAGGAAAGCCTGCTGATGGACATCGGCGAATCGTCTTCGCCGGTTCTGGATGGGGCGTTTTCGACTGCTGACGTGGAATTGATCCTGCTGCGCGCGACAGCGGAAGAGCTTGTCGCGCATACCCGCAATCTCGACGACATCGACGAGGCAGCCAACGGCGCGTGTCTCTGGAAACGAATGGAATCGGCCGGCTAGCGCAAGAGTTGGTGGGTGGTACTGGGATCGAACCAGTGACCCCTGCCGTGTGAAGGCAGTGCTCTACCGCTGAGCTAACCACCCCCCTGTAGAGAGGCGGCATTTAACCATAGCGCCCCGGCCAGGGTCAATTTGGGGGAGGGCGCTGAACCCCTTGTTCCGAAGGATCTGAGCGGGGTGGGGCATCGCGTACAATGGCGCCCTTTTCGTCCTGCTGCTGTCAACGTCCCGATGGTCCGTACCCGTTTCGCTCCCAGTCCCACCGGCTATCTGCACATCGGCGGCGCCCGCACGGCGCTCTATTCTTGGGCCTATGCGCGCAAGACCGGCGGCAAGTTCATCCTTCGGGTCGAAGATACCGACGTGGAGAGATCCACCGAGATATCCACGAAGGCTATTCTGGATGCCATGGACTGGCTGGGTCTCGGCTATGACGAAGGGC